>JAKEEW010000029.1 GCA_022616375.1 Sporichthyaceae bacterium | reverse complement strand
TCCCGTGCATGCACGCCTACTCGACCTGTTGGACGGAAGCTACACCGAACGTGGACTGATCCGAGCCGCCCGACACGCGGGCATCACGAGCGACGACGCGGCAGCGCTGCTACGTACGCTCACCGCTGCCGGCTACGTCGTGGACGCCCGGACACTGGAGCTGGCGCGCGCATCCGAACCCGCCCGGCGCCGCCTCGCCGGCGAGACCACCGCCCTCGCCCTGCGCACCGACCCGGCTGCCGCCATGCGTCGCCGCCTGCAGGCGCAGGTCCTGGTCACCGGCTGGAGTCGACTTGCGGTACCGATCGCCTGCATCCTCGCCGCCTCCGGAGTCGGCCATGTCGATCCGGATCAGTCCGGCATCGCCCGGATCACCGACGCCACACCTGGGGGACTTCTCCCCACTGACGCCCACCGGCCGCGCGGGGTGGCCGCGGCGGAGGCCCTTCGCCGGGTCGCGCCAGACCTTGATGTCACGCCGATGCACCGGGCCCGGGCCACGTTCGCCGTCCTGGTTGGCTTTTCCGCACCGGCCGGCCTTACTGCGCTCTCCTACGCCCGACGCCGGCTGGCTCACCTCGCGGTCTCCGTACGGGACGGCACGGTGGTGGTCGGGCCTCTCGTGCAGCCCGGCCGATCGCCGTGCCTGAACTGTCTCGACCTACATCGAGCCGATCGCGACCCGGACTGGCACGCGGTCGCGGCCCAACTGCACACCGGGCCGGATTTGCCCGAGCCGGTGGCCGCCACCACCGCTCTGACCGGGGCCGCATACGCCGCCTCCGAGGCGCTAACTCACATTGACGGTGGTCAACCAACCACACTCGGTGCCACGGTCGAGATCAGGGAACCCGGCCAGACCACGCGGCGTCAATGGACCCAACACCCAGGGTGTGGTTGTAGTCGGAGTTCCAGGTCTCGTCGAGGAGAACCCCCCTCGCGCCGTTCCTAGTGTTTCAATTGATCGCGTGACCGACATCCCCCGCAACGCTGTTGGCCGTACTGCTCGGCTCGCGGCGTTGCCCTTGGGCTTCGCTGGCCGGACAGCCCTCGGATTCGGGAAGCGGGTCACC
>JAKEEW010000264.1 GCA_022616375.1 Sporichthyaceae bacterium | reverse complement strand
TCTCGATGGTGCCAGGTGTCTGGGCGGCCGCCGGCACGGCGACAAGGAGCAGGGCACAGGTCAACGCACGAAGTCTCATGGGCATACCTCCTCCGCTGCACATTGGTTGGGTTCACGTTTCGACGACGGTCCTGCGGAACACTAGATTACATCGCGCATCATCATACCACGGGCCGGCAAGGTTGTACACCATTGCAACGGGAGCGTCGTCTGCCGGCAGCTTCCGCCCGTGCACTCTTTCAATGCCCGACTGCACTTCGTCACGATGCCACTGCTGAGTGGGATGAGCGTGCGGGCGTTCCTGGTCGGCGGGCTCGGCACCGCTGTCGCCGACCCCGGCGCCGCGCTCAAGGTACTCCGTTCCGCTCCCTCCGGGGACGCTCCCCCGACCGTCACGATTGCCGTGACGTTCGACCGCCCGGTGGCTGGATCACTGGATCGGACGGTCGATCCGCGGCCGATTCTGACGATCGACCCGACGGTATCGGGGAGGGCGGAATGGAGAGATCCCGTCACCCTCCGGTTCCGGCCGTCGTCTCCACTCGCGCCGAACACCACGTACCGCGTGAGCGTGAGCGACCGGTTCGAGGCCATGGACGGCAGCCGGCTGGCAGAGCCGTACACCTTCTCCTTCCGGGTGCGCGGCCCCCGGATCCTGGCGGGTGTCCCGGTCGGGCCCGGCCGCCAGGCGCGCTTCCTCGCTCCGGCGCCGGTCTTCGAGCTGGTGCTCGATGCCGCCGCAGACCCGGCCGCGCTGTCCCGCGCGGTTTACCTCGATCTGGCCAAGACCTGCACGGCCCCCGGTGTGGTCCGGCTGCGCGCCGAATCACAACGGCACGTGGCCGAGCAGGACCGCTGGGAGTTTCGCGACGCCGGCGGCTGGGATCGCGACCGGGCGGCCGACTCGCTCCGGCGCGTGGTGCGCCTGAAGCCGGAGCGCGAGCTCCCCCGCGGCTGCGACGGGCACCTGGTGGCGCCGGCATCCCTCGACGATCGCGGCCGGGACTCGCTTCAGCGCTGGGCGTTCTCGACCTACGGCCAGTTCCGCATGGCCGCTGCCGCCTGCGGTTGGAGCCGCGAGCACTGCCCGACCGGACCGCTGCGGGTGACCTTCACGACCCCCGTCCGCGG
>JAKEEW010000263.1 GCA_022616375.1 Sporichthyaceae bacterium | reverse complement strand
GTCGCCGACACAACCCACACCGGCTGCGCTCCACCCCGGCTGGTCGCACATGCGCGACCAGCACCCCGTCGTCCTCCACGAACTCCACCCCATCGACGATCGTCTTCTCGACACCTAACAGCCGCGCCCATACGCTGCCACCACGCACGCCGTTGCCACCGTCCCTGCTCCGACACTACGGACGGTTCGCCATCGAGTTGCGCCCCGCCCGCCCGCCACTGCCGCCGTGCGCCCAGGAGGCCAGTGATCTGCGCGGCAACTGGGCCCGCGTCGCTTACCCGCTGGCCCACGGCACGTCGAGGACCACAGTCTCGTCGGAGCTGTCGCCGGCCCGGCTCAACACGTCGCTGCCGGGTTCGGTGGTGGTGTTGTCGCGCCGGTAGGTCAGCTGCAGCCGGTAGGTACCGGACGGCAGCGCCGGCGGCGATCCGATCGTGAACGCGAACTCGGTGCCGTCTGCCTTGCGCAACACCCGGGCAGTCGGCGCGGCCACGAACGCGGAGGGCGGTAGAAACGTCCGTGCGTGCCCGACCGGGTCCCGTACGTCGCGGACCCCGAGCCGGACCTCCCGGTCCCCGAGCCGGCGTTGCCCGGGGTCGCCGAGCGTAGCCACGAACCGGTGGATCAGGCCGGCCGCCGGTGGCTCGGTCCAGTCGCTGGCGTTGCCCGAGTGCACCCGGACCCGGGTGCCGGCGGCGAGCAGCGGTTCCGAGCCGGGGAACCGGTAGTGCACCCGCCAGCCCGGCGGGGCGACCTCGAGCCGGCTGAACCTGGCGCCGGTGTTGTTCCAGCAATACAGCCCGACCCGGCCCGCCGGGATCGCGTCATCGTGCACGCGGAACAGCTCGACCCCGTCCAGGTAGCCGGTCAGCGCGCCACCGATCGCATCGACTGTGACCAGGTAGGTGTGCCCGACCTGGAACTGGACCGAGTCGGCCCACAGCTGGCTGACCACGCCGCCGACGGACCGGACCAGGCGGCGGTAGCCGAGCGCGCGGTCCATCGAGAAGCGGTACCAGTTATCCGGATCGGCGTACCGGAAGACCACGCCGATCGCCCGGTCGGTGTCCGAGCGCAGCCGGACGGTAAGCCGGAAGTCCGCGAGGTCCCCCGCATCGGGCAGCGCCAGTGTGCCCGGCTTGGCCAAGTCGGAGGCCACCGCGCTGTCGTGCACCGCCGAGGTCTGCCGCAGCTCGCCGCCGGTCACCTCCCATACCGCCGGACCGCCGACGTCGCCGGCCGTGATGAAGTCCCAGCCGGCGATGCCGAGACCGTCCAGATCGTTGGCGATCGACCAGTCCCGGTAGCCGACCGTGGCCGGGTGCACCGCGACCCGCTCGAACCGGGCGCCCTGGACGGCCCAGCAGTACACCCCGACCCGGCCCTGGGCGAGGTCGCCGTCGGCGACCGAGAACACCGGGACCCCGTCCAGCCAGCCGCGCAGCCGACCGCCGATCGCGCTGATCACCAGGTCATAGCTGCGCCCCACCTGGTAGGCAACCGTGTCCTCCCAGAGCACGCTGGTGACGCCGCCGACCCGCTTCACCAGCCGGCGGTACGAGCGCTCCGAGTCCATCGCGAACCGGTAGTAGTTGTTGTCGTCGACGTACCGGAACAGCACGCCGATCGCGTCGTTGTCCATGGACCGCAAACGCACCGACAGCAGCACGTCCCGCCACGCCGAGTCGCCGGTGACCGCATGGGTGCCCAGCGCCGTCACGAAGTCGAACGGCACGGTGTGCGCGTTCGACTGCTGAACGAGCTCGCGGTCCAAGATCGCCCACGCCGCCGGCCCGCCGGCGTTGGACTGGTCGACCACGGTCCACCCGCTCATGTCGCCGAGCCGGAACCGGTCCCGGTAAAGCGCGTACGCGTCCAGCGGCGGCCCGGACACGCTCACCTCTTCGAACCGCGCCTGCGGCGCCGACGCGCAGTACGGCCCGGCCACCCCGGCCGGCAGCTCGGTATCGGTGACCGCGAACAGCAGGACATCGCCGAGGTACCCGGTCAGCCGGTCCCCGGTCGCGTCCAGCGTCACCGTGAACGTCTGCCCAGCCGGGTAGCCCGTCGTGTTGTCCTGCCACAACACCGTCGCGGCGCCGCCCACCTGCTTGATCAGCACAGCGCTACTCGGGCTGAGTGCGAGCCGGTAGTGGTGGCGGACGTCCCGCCACCGCGCCACCAGGCCGATCACGCCGTTGGGTGCCATCATCCCGGCCCGCACCCGGTAGTCGCGCCACTCCGGCGCGCCGGTCACCACCGCGGTGCCCGGCGAGGTGAGGTCCGAGGTCTGCCGCAGCGCACCTGCCCGCAGCGTCCAGCTGGACGGGCCGCCAAGCGCGATCGGCAGGTCCGCGGCCCGCCACTGCCCGACCGTGCGGGCAAGGTCCGTGATCACGATCTGGCTGAACCGCGCGGTCGGGCAGGATGCGGTGTGAAGCCCCATCCGGCCCACCGCCGGACCGTCGGAGACGACGTCGAACAGCAGCGCGCCGTCGAGCCAGCCGGACAGGCGGGGCCCGACCGCCTCGATCGTGAGGTCGTACAGCTGGCTGGTCACGAACGACCCGGCCGCCTGCCAGATCACCGCAACCGTCGCGGCGGTCTTGCGCACCAACCGCCGGGTGCCGGTCACGGTGTCCAGCGCGAACCGGTACCAGTCATCCGGCCCGAGGTACCGGAAGTACACGCCGATCGACCCCCCGGAGTCGGCGGTGAACCGGACGCTGACCCGGTGATCCGGGTAGCCACCCGGTGAGAGCGCGACGGTCCCGAGCCACTCCGGGTCGGCCGACGGCCCGGTCGCGCCGATCGAGGAGGTCTGGGTCAACTCGCCGGACCCCGCCGCCCACCCGGACGGGGCCTGCTCCGTGGTCTGGTCCACCACCTCAACCTCGGACAGGTCGGCCAGGGCGGGCGCCCACAGCAACGGTGTGGTGTCCAGCGTCTCGACCCGGAGCGACTCGAACCGCGCGCCGATGTTGGCCCAGCTGTACAGGCCGACCCGGCCGGCGGCGATGGCGTCGTCGGACACCACGAACAGCGGCGTGCCGTCCAGGTAGCCGATCAGCGTCTCGCGGTAGGCGAGCAGCTCCAGCCGGTACGACTGGTTCAGCGTGTACGCGACATCGTCCTGCCAGAGCGTGGTGACCACGCCGCCGACCCGCTTTACCAGCCGGCGGTAGGAACGCTCGGCGTCCATCGAGAATCGGTAGTAGTGGTTCGGGCCTTGGTAGCGGAACACGATGCCGATCGCGTCGTTGTCGCTGGACCGCAGCGTCGCTGTGATCCGTACGTTGCCCCACGCGTCGCCGGTGAGCGCGATCGTGCCCGGCTTGTCCGGCACCGAGCCGGACACCGAGCCACCGAAGATGTTGGACGTTTGCTCGATCGCACCGCCGGACACCGCCCACGCCGAGCTGCCCGAGGTGCCGGCCTCGTCCACGACCTGGTACCGGGACAGCGCGGCCGGCCCGAACGCTTGCTCGAGCAGCACGCCGCTCGGCGGGCCGTCGAAGCCGTCGTAGCCGAGCACGGCCTGATCGAACGAGGTCAGCGGGCCGGCCGGGCCGAATACCTCGACGGCGTGGCCGGCGAGCGAAACCTGCTCGCGGGTGAGCAGCGTGACCGCCTCATCGTTGGGGTCGGTCCCGCCCTGCGCCAGGTCGGTGAGCTTGACCGCGCCCGGGGCGATGGCCGGCACGGTCAGTTCGGTCGCCCGGCTCACCGCTACCGCAGCCCGCCGCCAGTCGATCGGCTCGGCACCGCGGACCAGCGTCGCGATCGGGGTGTTCCCGACCCGGACCACGGTGGTCTCCAAACCGTCCGGCCCGCGCCGGCCGGTCGGACCCAGCACCTTCCCGGCGAACGCGTCGTAGGCCCGATGCTCGGCCTCGGCCGGCGCGGTCGACGGCGACACCGCCGCGGCCAGGTCGGCGACTGCGTTCTGCGGGCCGGACGAGGCCCAGCTCTCGTCGGCGTGCGCGTGGATCTGGTGGAAGAAGTCCACGTAGTCCGAGGTGGTGAACGAGAACCGGTAGGGCACCGGCGCCTCGGCGGACAGGTCGTCCACCCGCACGTCGCTCCACCTGGCGTCCTGGTTGGCCCAGCAGTACAACCCGATCTGCCCGTGGCTGAGCGCGCCATCGGTGACCGCGAACGCGAGCGTCTCGTCCACGAACACGGCGATCCGGTCGCCGACCGCCTCGGCCGTGAGCAGCAGGTCGGAGCCGGCCGGGTGGCGCAGGTCGTCCTCGCCGAGCAGCGTGTGCACGCCGCCGACGACCCGGACCAGGCGCCGGTAGCCGCGCTCCCGGTCGACCGCGAACCGGTAGTAGGTGTTCGGTCCCTGGTAGCGGAACACGATGCCGACCGCGTCGTCGTCCTCGGGCCTGACCAGCACCGACAGCCGGTAGTCGGTCCAGCCGGACGCGCCGGCCAGCAGCATCGTGCCCGGCGCCACCGGGTCGATCGGGTCGCCCGAGCCGCCCCAGATGTTGGACGTCTGGTGCAGCCGGCCCCAGGCCGGCAGCGTCCAGTCCGAGACCCCACCGGACAGCGCCGGGCTGCCGTCCACCTGCACCGTCTTCGTGACCGTGTTGACCGACAGGACAAGGTAGGTCTTGCCCGGTCGGGCGGTGTCGGTGGCGAGCACGACCACGTCGCGATCCACCTCGATCGCGGCCATGTCGGCCGGGGTCGCGCCGGTGAGCGTGACCTGGTCGCCGGCAGCGGTGGCGCCAGTGCCGGTGATGGTGGCGTGCCCGACCGTTGCCCAGGCCGATGGCCCCTGGTTGCCACCCTGGTCGACGACCTGCCAGCCGGCCAGGCCATGGGTGAAGTCCTCGTGGAAGAGCAGCGGCACGAACCGGGCCTCGTACACCTGGTCGGGCCGCAGCACCTGGCCGTCGTGAGCAGCAAACAGGGTGCCGTTCTTCGGCACGACCTGCTCGTCCAGCGTCACGCACTCGACCCCGTCGATGACGCTGACGTACCGCTGCTCGCTTTCGGTCAGGATGAGGTCGTCGACGTGCCCCCACCGGTTGGCCAGCACGATCGCCCCACTGTCGGGGCGGCGCACTAGCTGGTTGTTCGCGTCGTACAGCTGCACGGTCAGGTCGCGCCTGGCCAGCCGGTACATGAGGTCGACGTAGTCCTCGTTGAAGATCGCGCCGACGTCGTAGCCGCGGTAGACCGGCCGGGTCGGCACCAGCGCGCGCGGGTCGCTGTTCGGCACCGGGTGGTCGACGTAGCGCACCAGGTCGGTTAGCCCGCTGTCGAACGGCTCGGCCGGCGGGTGGTTCACCGGGGTGGCCAGTGCCGCCAGCGCGGGCGGTCCCTCGGTGCGCAGGTAAGCGTGCTCGGTGAGGTCGTGGGTCTCGTTGATGCCGGACAGAGCGCCCTCGCCGATCGCCTCGACCCGAGTCTTCACGGTGATCCGGTAGGTGGAGTCCGGTTGCAGGACCGCGCCCTCGTCGGCCCAGTGCGCGGTGGCGGCGACCAGATGTTGGGCCATCTCCTGGTATTGCTTCACCAGGGCCGGGTCCGCCGGCACCCGGACGCAGATCCGGATCAGGTACGCCTGGCCGGTGCCGGCGAGCTCGACCTCGCGCAGGTCGGCCAGCTCCAGCGTGATCAGTCCGTTGCTTGGGTAGATCGGGCCGATGGTGCGCCCGCCGCCGTAGCCGGTCGCCCAGACCTGCCCGCCGCCGGCCGGGTCCGGCTCAGCGGACTCGGCCCGCACGAGCAGCTCGACCCAGTCGACCGCGGGCCCGGTGAGCCGCACCAACAGCGGCTGGCCCTCGATAGCCGACCAGCTCACGGCCCTGGTGTGGCCCTCGACCGGGTGAGCCAGCACGACCACGCCGACCGGGCCTTCGCCGTCGATCAGGATCGTGTCGTCGTCCGGGCACGGCGCCGCCGGCAGCGCAAGCATGCCGAGCTCCTGGCGGTCCACGTCGCAGCAGACGATCCGGTCCTGCGGCGGCTCGATGCACGGGTAGTTGTCGTATGTGTCGGTGAACCACTCGTCCCAGGCCTTGCCGCCGTGGCTGGTGAAGTCGAACGGCGTGCGGGACCACAGCCACAACTTCACTTGGTCGATCGGCGGGTCGGTGCCCGGCGCGACCTGACCGGAGGGCAGCGCGGGGATCGGTGCCCAGGAGCCGTACAGCGTCTCCACGCCGGCCGGGTTCGCGCCCGGCCCCTTCCGCGCGACCTGCGTCCAGGCGCCGGTCTCCCGTCGCCAGAGCGATACCTCCTGCAGCGAGTGCCTGATCCGCATCGGGCCCTGCCCGGCGCCGGGATCGCCGACCCGATCCCAGCCCGGCGGGTTGGCGCCCGGCAGCACCGGTTGCGGGTTCACCCCGACCAGCCCGTCGTCGTGCACCGGCCGGCCGAACGTTAGGTGTGGTCGCGCGTCCATCGGCACCACCGGCGCGGTCGACGGCGCTGCCGCGGTGTCGTCCGAGGCGGCCGGCGGGAGCGCCAGGAAGCCGTTGCCGTCATCGCGATCGGGCAGCAGCAGCGAGCCGCGCGGAAGCGGCCAGCTCGCGGACGCCTTGAAGTGCTCGACCGCGATCTCCTTCAACGGCACCGGCAGCGGCGGCCGGTCCTGGCTCGGCCCCCATTCGAGCGTGATCGTCACATCGAAGTCCGGCAGCGGCCACGGAAGTTCGATGCCGACGCTGAACTCGGCGAGGATGTGGAACGGGTCGAAGACGTCGATCTCGAACCGGGCGTCGACGTGCAGGCCGAACCCGATGCCGAACACGCTCAGCGCGACCCTGCCGTGCAGCCAGAGCTCGCCGTGGAAGTAGATCGGCTTGACGCTTAGCAGAACCCCGCCATCGATCCAGGCCTCGATGTCCACCTTGAGCGGGCCGAACTTCCAGTGCGCGTCGTAGCCGACCCAGGCGCCGGTAGCGAGCATGGTCGCGTCGACCATGAAGTACGAGTTGGCCTCGAACAGGCTGAGCGCGCGAGCCCGGATCCGGCGTTCGCGCGGGTCCTTGATCCCCAGGTAGAAGTGCCAGGCCATGGCGTCGGCCAGGGAGAAGAAGAACTCCGCACTGCCGCCGATCTCGATCAGCTCGCCGCCCGAGCCCACCTTGTACGCCGCGTCGACGCCGACCAGGAACGTGCCCTCCCGGAAGTCCAGCACGGCAATCGCCCGGAACAACGGGTTGTCGTCCAGGCTGGCCCGCTCCTTGAGCAGGTTGGCCTTGCCCTCGATCAGGATGATCGGGCCCGGCAGCGAGATGACCAGCAGCACCTTGCCGTTGAAGATGAAGCCGTTGTCGGCCAGCGTGCCGATGGTCACGCCGCCGCCGAGCGCGAACGCGCCCGGCTCCGGGTCCCACTTGGTGGCGAGATCGGTCACCCCGACCTGCGGTCGCTTGTACCAGCCGGGGCTACCGTCGGGGTTCTCATACCACTGCTCGCCCTCGTGCGGTGGCCGGCTCTTGTTCGGCGCCATGTCGATCGCAATCAGCCCGGCGATGCCGTACAGCCCGAGCCCGGTGCTGAACAGTGGGATCCCGGCGGGCAGCTCGACGCCGACGTAGAGCGCGAAGAAGGTGTAGGTGCCGCCCTGCTCGTCCGACGCGGAACCGATCACGATCTTGCCGTCGATCTGCAGGTCGAGGGCGAGCAGGTCGAGCGCGATGTCCCCGTCGAACCGGTGCACCGGACCGGGCAGCTCCCGGTAGGCGACCTTGCCCACGAACCGCAGCGTGCCCGGAATCTCCAGCTCGACCCCGACCCCGTCCAGGCTGACCCGGACCGAGTTGTCGTCGTACCAGGTCACCCGCAGCCCGTCCACCGAGGCGCCGGCGGTGAGCCCCTCGACCAGCCTGATCCCGCCGGAGAAGCCGACCCAGCGGCCGCCGTCGTCGGTACGGCCGAAGCCGAGCCGGGTGATGTCGAGCTGGAAGCCGTGGAAGTCCAGGCTGTACTGCTGCGGCAGGTCGAGCCAGCCACCCTCCAGCCGGACGTTCCCGTTGGAGTCGATGGACAGCTCCCTGACCTCGAACTCGGGCCAGTCGATGCCGGCGACCTCCGGCCGGATCCAGCCGCTGATCGTCGCGGTGAACAGCCCGTCCTCGACCTCGAAACCGAGGCTGTTCACCCGGACGGTCAGGATGCCCGGCTTGGTGAACGTGATCAGGCCTCCCGAGCTAGTCACCCCGCCCGGTTGGGTGGCCGACAGGGCGATGCCGAACGAGCCGTCCAGGCCCACCGAGATGTCGACCCCGACCGGCTGGTCGAAGAACGGCAGGAAGACCGTGCCGGTCAGCTCGCAGCTCACCGGTGCGTTCTGGACGAACTCGATCTCGACCGTCTTCAGCCCAAACTCCAGGCCGAACAGCTCGGCGGACAGCGCCGGGCTCCAAGTGTCGCTGATGCTGCCGCTGAACCCTCCGTTGCCGATGTACGCGTCGGTCAGCTCGAGCGTGCCCACCGTCGCGGACAGCTCGCCGGGCAGGTAGAGCGCGGCGTGCCCGATGTGCAAGCCGCGCCAGCCCGCCGGCTGCCCGGGTGGCGGGTTGTTCGCGTCCATGGTCACCGCGACGTCCCTGGCCTCGATGACGATGCCGGAGTCGCCGATCATGCACGGCGGCAGGTCGATCGCGGCGTCGGACTCGACCGAGATGTTGCCGTCCAGGTCCACCGAGACGGTGACGCTGGCGAGCGTGATCTCCAGGCGGTCCTGGGTCGGGTCGCGCTCCCACACCGGGGCACCGTCGCCGCTGCCGCCAGGCTTGCGCCGCGCCGGGGCGAGCAGGTCGGAGCGGAACCTGACCGCGATCGGCAGGTCGCGCAGGCTGATGACCGGCGTTGGCTGGGCGTCGAAGCCGAACAGGAACTTGGTGACGTCGGCCGACTTGCCGATCACGATCGATACCGCATCCAGGCCCGGGATCGCGAGCACAAGCTCCTGCTCGAGGACGAACCCGGCCCGCATGGTCAGGAACGGGTCGGTCTTGACGACCGGCGGCTCCATCCAGATGTCGTCGAGGAAGTCCGGCACCTCGACCAGCCCGCCCGGCAGCACGTTGCGGAGGTACTTCGCGGCCGGAACGAGTAACTGCGGCATCTCAGTACTCCAGCCGTGAGTCGGCGTCCTGAAGGTCGTACTTCTGCACGGTCAACGAGGTATCGACCCCGCCGGCCCACTGGTCCGGATTCGGCCCAGCCTCGAACGGGACTTTCTTGCGCACGAACGCCGGCTTCAGCATGGCCGGCGGCGATCCGGTCCCCCAGGACGCGTCCCAGATCCCCAGTGCGTCGTCCAAGTTGTCCAGCAGCGACAGGCTGCCCCCGGGCAGGCCGCAGTGCTCGCCCCACAAGTGCTTGCGGAAGTCCACCGCGAAGTTGCCCGGCGCGGCCGCCTCGTCGATCACCGCCACCGAGCACTCGCCGTCGGTGTAGAGCGAGCGGCGGTAGAAGTTGGCCGACCCGATGATGGCCAGCACGTCGTCTACGATCCAGACCTTGCTGTGGATGATCGTGTTGTCCTGGCGCTCGTAGAACGCGATCCGGTCGACCACCGACGGGTTCGTGGCCAGGTGCAGGTTGACCGCGGCGAACGTCGGCAGGTGCGCGCCCGGTCCGTCCGCCGGGTCGGCATGGTGGACCATGATGACCTTGAGGTCCGGCACGTCCTCCAGCCGGAGCTGGATCGCCTCCATCAGCTCCTGGCAGGAGAACCCCTGGTCCTCCAGGTAGATGTATTGCTCGGCGTGGGCGATCGCCTTGGCCGCGGCCAGCTTGAACTCGAAGATCCCCTGCGGGGCGAATGACAGCTCGTCCCGGTCGATACCGCCGATCCAGCGGTAGATCGAGGAGAAGATCCCGCCACCGATCTGCAGCCGGTCGGTGTCGCTGGCGGCGATGTTGAACTGTGGCGCGGTTCGCAACACCTGGACGTGCATCGACGCGCTGGTCGGCGCGAACACGGCGGGGTTCTTGGCGTCGACGGTCGGCGTGTCGTCCACGTAGGAGGGGATCTTCTTGTCTCCGATCCGGAACGTCTCGCGGCTGCGCTCGCGCTGCTCGTTCCACAGCGACCGGAACCACTCGTAGACCGCGCTGGCGGCCGGGCCCTCGATCATCACGCCGATGTCGTGCCAGCCCCACGACGAGTTCGCGTGATCGGGGTTGTCCACTCGCGAGGTGTGTAGGTCGATGCCGGACACGTAGGCACGGGCGCCGCCGTTGTCCCCTGAGATCACCATCTTCAGGTGCATCGCGCCCAGCGGGTGGGCGAGCGTGTTCAGGCAGACCTTGGTGCCCATGTGCGGCTTGGCCCGCAACGCGTCGGCACTGAGCAGGGTGGTCGCGTTGACGTTGTAGAGCCCGCTGGCTGCGGCCGCCTTCTCGATGTCCAGCACGAACGGCGAGACCCACAGCAGCGCCCTGACGTCGGTGTCGTTCGCGGCCATCAGCGCCAGCTCGTCGATGAACGGCGAGAACGACGCCCCGCTCATGTCGTCCAGAATGAACGCGGGGTTGCCGTCAAACGACTGCTGCCACGCCGACGGCGTGCCGCCAACTGTTGCCGTCCCGGCCGGGAACGCGGCCAGGCCGAGCAGCCAGTTCATGAAGTAGAAGAACTTGCCGTTGCCACCCGGCAGGCTGAGCGCGTTGACCTCCTGCCTGAGCGCGCCGAAGTAGTTCGACCCGTCGATCAGATGCGTGACCCGGTTGTCGGTCGTCGTGGACGGGACCATCTCCCCCGGCGCGGAGACGTCGCTGTTGTCGACGAAGAACTGCGCGAGCAGCTGCGAGATGTTGGCCACGGAAGCTCCGTCACAACGCGTCGAGGGGAACGGGGGGGCCGACCCGAAGCGCGCCGGTCGACCGGCGCGCCCGCAGCCGGAACCGCCACGCCAGGTCCCCGTTGAGCTGGTGGATCTCGGAATGCGCGCCTGGAGCGCGCCAGTCGCCGAGCACGGCCCAGGCGAAGCTGTCCGAGGTGCGCAGCTCGAGCAGCGTCTCGTCGGTGGCGGACCAGGCCAGCGTCGCCGCGGTCGGCGGGGTGGTGGCGCTCCATTGGGCGGTCAACGCCGGCACCACGGGCAGCGCGGTGTCATGCGCGCGCACCGTGACCGACCGGGACGGCTCCGACACGTTCCCCTCGGAGTCGACCGCGACCACCCGGTACACAAACGTGGTCAGCCCGGGCACCGGGTCGTCCGACCAGCTCACCGTCGCCGGGCGGCTGGCCGGGTCGCCGGCGGGCACGGCAACCGTGCCAACCTGGGTCATCAGCCGGATGTCGCGGGCCGCGCCCGGGTCGCCGGCGCGGTAGACGTGGTACGCCGCCAGGTCCGGCTCACGGTTGGAGGCCCAGGCAATCGTGATCAGCCGCTCGCCTCCGGTGGCGCGCGCGATCAGCGGCCGGCCCGGCGGTACCACCGGCGGCAGCCAGACCGGCGGGCTGGACACGCCGGGCGGTCCGGCGTTGCCGACCTCGTCGGCATACGCGCTGCGGTAGAACCAGCGGCTGCGGGTTCGCCCGTCCAGCGTGTCGACGTATGCCAGCTGCCCGGCCGGCAGCGAGCCCACCGCCACGTCCGGGCCGACCCGGCGCCACCGCAGCCCATCCGGTGCGCTCGCGTCCGGCTCCGCCGGATCCAGCGGGTCCGCGGTCATCTGGACGAACGCCTTCTCCACCCCGGGCAGCGCGGCAAGCACCCGAAGCCCGTCGTTGGACAAGCCGCGGTATGCAGCCAGCGCGGCCGCATTCAGCGTGGTGAACGCGTTCAGCGCATTCAGCTCGGCGGCCACCGCGGTGCGCTTGGCCGGCACGAACTCGCTTGGGAACGCCGGGTCGTTGGTGGCGAGCGCCGGGCGCGGGCGCCGCGCCACGTCGGCGCGGTAAACGGCGTGATCCAGGGCGCGGAACACGTGCGTGCGCAGCTGCGCCGACGGCAGCCAGCGGAACGTGTAGTAGGACCGGCCGTGGTAGTCCGCCGGCGAGGCGAACACCTTCTCCGAGTCCGGCGGTACCACGGGTGCCGGTGGTTTCACTCGGCGGACCCGGAACACGGTGGCCGGGCCGCCGACCCGGCTCTCGTTGCCGTACCGGGCCGCGTCCCCGAGCACGTCCGGCGTGTGCGGCTTGTCGTCGGCCGCGGTGACACCGATCAAGCCGTAGCCGATCGGCTCGGCCAGCGTCGTGGACAGCGGCAACCCGGACCGGTCGGTGCTGCCCGGCACCGGGAGGAACACCTGGTAGGTGCGGCTCCCGTTCCCGTCCACGGTCACGTGTTGCTGGTAGCCGACGGTGAGCACCCGGGTGTCCCACTCGACCGCCGCCCCGTAGT
>JAKEEW010000262.1 GCA_022616375.1 Sporichthyaceae bacterium | reverse complement strand
GTCACCGACGCGACCGGGCGAGCCGGTAGCCCTTGGTGTTGGACCCAACTAGAGCCGCCTAAAGCGGTACGCCGGCCCGTGGGTTTCTCCCGCACAGACTCTGACTGTCCCCGATCATTCCCGGCGTCCATCAACAGTCGCGGGCCGCCTTTCTTGAGACCGGGTCACCGGGAGATCGAGTAAACAGCGTCCATGGAACAGGTCAGGCAATTCGGCCGGTGGCATGCACGGCGAGTACGAGCAACACCGCGGCGAGGGCAACGAAGATGCCGGTCTCGATGCCCTGGAAGAGCCAGAACCGGTCGGCCGGTTGGAAGAGCTCCCAGTTGTAGGCGCCGGCCTCGAGGCCGTGTCGCTGCCACAACCCTCTCGGCCGGATGTCAACACCGGAGCCGGGTATCAGCCGGCCCGTCCACTTCCTGCCTGTGAGGAGGTGGTTAGGCGGGTTCGTGGCCGAGCAGCAGGCTGCGGCGTAGGTACTCGTAGAGGCCGTCGAACATGGCGGCGGTGATCTCGAGCACCTGGTCGTCGGGGCAGGTCATGGACAGGCCGCGGATGACGACGTCCAGTCCGGATGCCTCGGGGGCGTGGAAGCGTTCGTCATCGAGATCGGCCTCGTGCACGATCTGGGCGAGCCGCCACAGCACCGGATCGGTCAGCTCGTAGCTGCGCAGGATGGTCTCGAAGCTGCAGTCACCGTCGTGGTGGCCCAGCCGGGCGCCACGCAGGTCGAATGGGGTGGCGTCGGCGGGGACAGATGCCGGCTCGGTGACGAACACGAACTGCGCGTCCCGGTCGAGGTGGCGCCGGATCAGCCAGGCACAGGCGGCTCGATCGACGTGGACGCCGGCGCGGGTGGCCCATCTCATCGCGGTGCACCCGCCCTATCACCGGGCGTGCCTACCTGATCGGCGGGCTTGCCGGCTCGGATGTCTCCGGCGGCGAGCTTGAGCCGGTCCGCAAGCCGGTTCAGAGCGGCCGCGGCTTGGTCTTGGTGCTCTGGTGGGAAGAAGTCACGGCGCTGGATGCGGCGCAGTTCGGCGCGCAGCCGCCGAAGCGCACGAGCCGCCTCCTCGGCTGGACCAGTGGCTGCCTGCTGGGCCTGCGCGATGACGGACTGGTACTCGGCAGTCCGAGCTGCGCGCATTGCGGCGGCGATTGCGCGGTCCTGGGCCTGGCTGGTCGCGCTGGCCAGCCATACGGTGGCGGTGCCGCCGACGTCGACGATCTCCTCGGCGACCCATTCGATCTGTTCTTTGGTGCGGGCGTCGGCGGGCAGCCCGACTAGGCCGTCGCCGAGGCGGGCCACCCCGAGCCGCTCCAGTTTGCGCCAAACCGTGATCCGCGGCGTTGAGGGTTCTCGGGGGATCCGGTAGGACAGCAGCACCCATTCCACGTTCGACACCTCCCTGACTAGGGTGCCGGCTCGGGGGCGAGATCGGTTGGCGCGGCCGCCACCCGGTGCGGGTTTCGGCGTGCGTCCGTCGGCAGTCGCCGCTCGAGCACGAGTGCGTAGCCGCCGGCCATCACACACACCAGCGACATCACCGGCCACACCGCGACCGGTTCGAGCCCGAGCAGGAATGCGCCCACTGCCGGTCCGATGATGAAGCCGAGCTGCCAGGAGAAGCCCATGACCGACATGTAGCGGCCGAGCAGGTCCGGTGGCGCCAGATCGGAGACCAGCGGCCCCACAACCGCGTCGTAGAGGCATTCGGCCAGACTCAAGGTGAAGATCCCCATACCGAGCAGCAACACGACCTCCGGATGGCCGAGGCATGATCCTCCCACCGCGATCTGTAGCCAAGAGAGGGCGAACAGTACCCCCATCAGGGCAAACGCCTGCATCCGCCGGCGGCCCTCGGTGGCGCGGACGATCGGCATCTGCAACACGATGATCACTAACGAGTTGAGCAGGAAATAGGCGCCGATGACATGTTCGCTCACGGTCGCCTGGTTCTTCGCATAGACCGGGAACAAGCTGTTGAGCAGCGAGACCGCGCCAACCACGACCAGAAGGTTCAGCACGGCGAGCCGGACGAACACCCGATCGGCGAGCACGTCTCGGTAGTCCCGGCTCCGGGCAGCCGCCGGCCGGATCGCCCGCGGCACCGGCACCCGCAGCACGAACAGCGTGTAGACGCCGAACGTCACGGCGTTGAGCAGGAACAGCACGGTGAACGTGCCTGGCCGGTCCGTGATCACCACCAGGCCGCCGATGAATCCGCCCAGCCCTAGACGATCTATTCCAAGGGGTCAGTGGTCATACGCGACGAGGGATCGCATGACTGGCTGGCCGGTGTGCCAGTTGTGCCAGATGGCGGCGGTCAGG
>JAKEEW010000261.1 GCA_022616375.1 Sporichthyaceae bacterium | reverse complement strand
CTGTTCACACCTCGAAGATCAACGGTGGCCGCGCCCCATGTCCACCCGCCACACCGGCCGTGATCAACTTGAGATCACATTCTGCGGTTGGAGTACTAGGCCGGACGCCCGACCTAAGCCGGGAGACCGGACCTAGGCCGGACGCCGGAATCTAGGCCGGCTTCCGGCCGGCTGCTAGGGTGCCCGGCGTGAAGCTACGGCGGTCGCTCGGCGCGTTATCCGAACGCCCGTTCCGGATCTTCTTCATCGGCCGCTCCATCTCCACTCTCGGCGGCTCGATCACCCCGCTGGCCTTGACCTTCGCCGCACTCGAGCTCGGTGCCTCGGCGGGCGAGCTCGGCCTGGTGCTCGGCGCGGCCGCGGTGCCCAAGCTGATCTTCATCCTGGTCGGCGGGGTAGTGGGGGACCGGTTCGAGCGGCGCCGGATCCTGATCGTGACCGATCTGGTGATGGCCGCGTGCCAGGCGGTGACCGCGGTGCTGTTGCTCACCGGCACCGCGGTGATCTGGCATCTGGTCGTGCTGCAACTGGTCGCCGGTGCGGCCGCGGCGTTCTTCGCGCCGGCCTCGACCGGGGTCGTGAAGGACGTGGTCAGCGAGCCCCGGCTACAGCAGGCCAACGCACTGCTGGGGATGTCGCGCAACATCACCGGGCTGATCGGGCCGGCGATCGCCGGGGTGCTGGTTGCGCTGGCGTCGCCCGCCTGGGCGTTCGGGATCGACGCGGTCACGTTCACGCTGAGCGCGATCGCGCTGGCCCGGATCCCGGCCAGCTTCGGCCGGCTTCCCGGCAACGTCAGCATGCTCAAGGACCTGGTCGAGGGCTGGAGCGAGTTCACCTCGCGGACCTGGGTCTGGTCCATGGTGCTTAGCTTCGCGGCCTACCAGGCGACCGTGCTGCCGGCCACGTTCGTGCTCGGCCCGCTGCTTGCCGAGCAGAAGCTGGGCGGTGCCGCGGCCTGGGCCGCCATCCTGACCGCGCGCAGCGCCGGAGCGCTGGCGGTCGGGTTCGCGCTGTTGCGCTGGCAACCGCGGCGGCCGATGGTGGCCAGCACCCTGCTGATCCTGTTCGACATCCCGTTCCTGGTTCTGCTCGGCCTCGGTGCGCCGCTGGTGCTGATCGTGCTGGCCAGCGTGGTGTCCGCGGCGGCCCTGGTCGGCGCCGACACGATCTGGACGACCACGCTCCAGGAGCAGATCCCGCAGCACGCCCTGGCCCGGGTCAGCTCCTACGACTGGCTGGGCTCGCTGGCGTTCAAACCGGTCGGCTTCGCGCTGATCGGGGTACTCGCGGCGACCTACGGCACCGGGCCGGTGCTGACGGTCGTGGTCGTGGTGCACCTGGTAATCCACGCGGTGCTGCTGGCGATGCCATCGATCCGGGCGGTGGGGCGACCGGAGGCGGTCCTGGGCCGTCCCGATGCCGCGGCGTCTGCGGCGTCCGACGCCGAGGCGCTGGCGGCGTCGGGGCCGGCTACCGCGCTGCCAGCGCAGTCAGCACCCGGTTCAGCGAGCCGTCCAGTCCCCAGCGCTCGGACAGCGCAACCAGAGCCGCCGGATCCGCCGGATCGGTAGGCAGGGTCGCGTCGTGTTTGGGGATCCTCACGTCGGTGGCGACCCGGACCACCGGCTGGGCCGCGACCAGGTAGTCGCGGGCCGCGTGCAGCTTCATCCGGATCCCGGGTGCCAGACCCGATCCCGGGTCGTCCAGCGCGGCAAGCAGTCCGGGCACCGAGCCGTAGCCGTCGATCAGTGAGGCGGCCGTCCGCTCGCCGATCCCGGCCACTCCGGGCAAGCCGTCGCTCGGGTCGCCGCGCAGCAGCGCGAAGTCCGCGTAACCGGAGGCCGGGATGCCGTACTTGCGGCGGAGCGCCGCGTCGTCCATCGGCTCCAGCTTGCGCACTCCACGGCCGATGTAGAGCACCCGCACCGACCGCTCGTCGTCGACTACCTGAAACAGGTCGCGGTCTCCACTGACCACGTCCACCGGCATCGTGGCGTGGGCGGCCAGCGTGCCGATCACGTCGTCGGCCTCGTAGCCGGCCATCCCGATCCGGGCCATGCCGAGCGCGTCCAGCACCTGCTCGATGACCGGAACCTGCGCCTGCAGCGCCGGCGGCACGATCTCGATCACGCCGCTGCCGGGAG
>JAKEEW010000003.1 GCA_022616375.1 Sporichthyaceae bacterium | reverse complement strand
CTGGAAGCGCGGCACCGCGCCCACGCCCGGGTCGAAGACCGCATCCGCGCCGCCAAGGACACCGGCATCGGCCGGTTCCCGTCCCGCCAGTTCGCGATCAACGCCGTGTGGCTGGAGATGGCGCTGACCGCCGCCGACCTGATCGCCTGGACCCAAACCACCCTGCTCGACGGCGAGCTGGCCACGGCCGAGCCGAAGGCGCTGCGCTACCGGCTGCTGCACGCCGCCGCCCGGATCACCCGCGGACAACGCCGCGTGTGGGTGCGCATCGCCGGGCGCTGGCCCTGGGCGCACGAGCTCGCCCGCGCCTTCCAGCGGCTGTACGCGCTGCCGCTACCCGCCACCTAAGCCCACCCGCCCGGCCCCTGACCGCCCACCACCCGAGAACACAGAGACACCGGCCACCACGCCGGACCTTCGACATGCCCGATCCTCCCACGCCCCGCGAGCAGACCCCAGCGAGATCAACAGGGCCGGCCTCAACGGCCTACTGAAAGACCAGGGCTAGCGTCCGCCACCGTCCTCGCCGTAAGCCTGGCGGCCCGCGGTGGAGACGACGATGACACCGGCTCCCCTCCGGTGGTATCGGCCACCCAGTTCCCGGCCGGTAGCACGATGGCCGCGCTGAACGCGGCCCAGTCGATCAAGATCGGGGTCAAGTACGACCAGCCAGGTGTCGGCTTCCTGAACCCGGCCACGAACGAGAACGAGGGCCTGGACATCGAGATCGCCAAGATCGTGGCGGCCGGACTCGGTATCCCGGCGGACAACATCGAGTGGGTCGAGACCGTGTCCGCCAACCGCGAGCCGTTCCTGCAGGCCGGGACCGTGGACCTGGTGCTCGCTTCCTACTCGATCACCGACGAGCGTCGCCAGGTGGTCGGCCAGGCCGGTCCGTACTACCTGACCGGCCAGCAGCTGCTGGTCCGCGAGGCGGACAAGGACCAGATCACCGGACCGGAGTCGCTGTCCGGCATCAAGGTGTGTTCGGTGACCGGCTCGACCTCGATCGCTCGGGTCGAGGAGGACTACGGCGCCGAGCCCGTGCCGTTCGCCACCTACACCGAGTGCGTGCAGCAGCTGCTGAACAACTCGGTTGACGCGGTAACCACGGATGGTTCGATCCTGCTCGGCTATGCCGCGCAGCAGCCGGACGACCTCGAGGTCGTCGGCGAGCCGTTCAGCGAGGAGCGCTACGGGATCGGCTTCAAGCACGGCGACACCGCGATGTGCGAGTTCCTCAACGAGACGCTGACCAAGGCGTTCTCGGACAGCAGCTGGCAGACCGCGTTCGACAACACGCTGGGCAAGTCCGGGGCGGCCGCACCGCAGCCACCCACCCTGGACCCCTGCGCGTAGTCACAGGTGTCGACTGGTGAGCGGCCCGGCCCGAGATCGGGCCCGGCCGCTCACCAACCTGCTAGTCGCCGTCCTGCCAGCCCCCAGGATGGCGAGCCGCCGAGCGAGCCCATGAAGGGAGGCACACCGCACCCGTGGACGTGCTGCTGGACAACCTGGGCGGGATCCTCGACGGGTTCGCGACCACGCTGAAGTTGTTCGCGATCTCCGCGGTGCTGTGCCTGATCCTGGGCACCCTGCTCGCCGCGATGCGGGTGTCCCCCTTCCGGGTCCTGCGGGCCACCGGGACCGGCTACGTCACGGTGGTCCGTAACACCCCGCTCGTCCTGATGTTCGTCCTGATCGTCTTCGGCCTGCCCGAGATTGGCTTCCGGCCGGACTTCGACATCCGGGCGATCCTGGCGTTGACGCTCTACACCGCCGCATTCGTGTGCGAGGCGGTCCGGTCTGGTATCAACGCGGTCCAGCCGGGCCAGGCCGAAGCGGCCCGCTCGCTGGGCATGACGTTCCGCCAGACGCTCGGCCTGGTGGTGCTGCCGCAAGCGGTCCGCTCCGTGGTGCCGCCTCTGGTCAGCATCCTGATCGCGCTGACCAAGAACACCGCGGTGGCCGAGGTGTTCGGGGTGACCGACGCCGCCTACGAGCTGCACAACCTGATTCGCGACCACCCGCAGGCGCTGTACGCGCTGTTCTTCGGGGTGGCCGGCGGCTACATCCTGATCACGTTGACCATCGCCGGGTTGGGGCGGCTGCTCGAACGGCGGCTGGTGGTGTTGCGATGAGCGAGCCCAGCACCACAGCCCAGCGCTCGCGCTGGTGGGGCCGCTCCCCGGCCGGGGACGGGCCCAGGCGAGGCCCGGCGAATCGGTCCTCTACGACGTGCCTGGTCCGCGTGGTCGGCAACGGATCCTGCTCGGGAGCATTGCCTTCACCGTGCTGATGGTTGGCCTGGCCGCGTTGGTGGTCTGGAAGCTCTACCAGGAAGAGCAGTTCGACCCGGACCTCTGGGAGCCGTTCACCGACCCGGGGATCCAGCGCGGCATCCTGCGGGCGCTCACCGCGACGCTGCGCGCCGCCGTGCTCGCGATCATCTTCGCGCTGGTCTGGGGCGCGCTGCTGTGCGTCGGCCGGCTCTCCGAGCGCTGGTGGTTGCGGTATCCGGCCGGGTTGATGATCGAGTTCTTCCGTGCGGTGCCGCTGGTGCTGCTGATTCTGTTCGTGTTCTTCGGCTTCACCGATTCCTTCGACAACCTCGGTGAGACGCTGGAGGACCTGCTCCCGCCGTTCCTGGCCAATCTCCTTGCGGACCAGCTGGGCACGCTCGGGCCGCTGGTGGTCGCGCTCATGCTCTACAACGGTGCGGTCCTGGCGGAGATCTTCCGGGCCGGCATCCGAGCCGTGCCGCGCGGGCAGAGCGAGGCCGGTTACGCGCTCGGGTTGCGTAGGTCGCAGGTCATGAGCCTGATCCTGGTGCCGCAAGCGGTCCGGATCATGCTGCCGGCAATCGTCAGCCAGTCGGTAGTGGCGCTGAAGGACACCGCGCTCGGCTACATCATCGCGTACCTGGAGCTGGTCAGGCAGGGCCAGTTGATCTACAACCAGTACCGCAACATCATCCCCACCGCGATCGTCATCACGGTCATCTACGTCACCGTGAACCTGACCGTGTCGCGAATCGCGGCGTGGCTGGAAGCGCGGCAGAGCCGCAGGTACGGCAGGCAGGCGGTAGCGGCGGCCGATGCCGCGGTCCCGGAGATTTAGCGCGCGATCTCGATGGAGCGGCTCTCCCTGACCACGGTCACCCGGATCTGGCCCGGATAGGTGAGCTCCTCCTCCACCTGTTTGGCGATATCCCTGGCCAGCACCTGAGCCTGGATGTCGTCGACCTTGTCCGGCAGCACCATGACCCGGACCTCGCGGCCGGCTTGCATCGCGAACACCTTCTCCACCCCGTCGTGCCCGGTGGCGATTTCCTCCAGCCGCTGCAACCGCTTCACGTAGGACTCCAGGGACTCCCGCCTGGCACCCGGCCGGCCACCGCTGATCGCGTCCGCGGCCTGGGTGAGCACGGCCTCCACGGTCCGCACCTCGACCTCGTTGTGGTGCGCCTCGATGGCGTGCACGACCTCCTCGTCCTCGCCGTAGCGGCGGGCGATTTCGGCGCCGATCAGTGCGTGCGAGCCCTCCACCTCATGGGTGAGGGCCTTGCCGATGTCGTGCAGCAGCGCGCAGCGCTTGAGCAGGCGCGGGTCCAGGCCCAGCTCGCTGGCCATCATGCCGGCCAGGTGCCCGCTCTCGACCAGGTGCTTGAGCACGTTCTGCCCGTACGAGGTCCGGTATCGTAGCCGGCCGAGCAGCGTGACCAGCTCGTCGTGCATGTCGGTCAGGCCGAGTTCGACCAGCGCGTCCTCGCCGGCGCGGGCGCACAGCTGCTCGATCTCGGACTTGCTGCGGTCGTAGACCTCTTCGATCCGGTGCGGGTGGATCCGGCCGTCGAGCACGAGGGTCTCCAGCGCGAGCCGGGCGATCTCCCGACGTACCGGGTCGAAGCAGGACAGCAGCACCGCCTCGGGGGTGTCGTCGATGATGAGGTTTACCCCGGTAATGGACTCGAAGGCGCGGATGTTGCGGCCCTCGCGGCCGATGATCCGGCCCTTCATCTCGTCGCTGGGCAAATGCAGCACCGAGACGACCGACTCGGCCGTCTGCTCGGACGCGAGTCGCTGGATGGCTAGCGTGATGATCCGCCTGGCCCGCTCCTCACCCTGCTGGCGGGCCTCGCTCTCGAGGTCCCTGACGATGATCGCCGCTTCGCGCTTGGCCTGGCTTTCCACGTCGTTGACCAACTCGGCCTTGGCGGCCTCGGCGGTGAGCCCGGCGACCCGCTCGAGAATGAGCCGGCGCTCGGCGGCGATGTCAAGCAGCTCGTCCCGCTGGTGGGCCAGCTCGAGCTCCTGCTGATCCAGCTGCCGGCCGCGCTCGGCAATCTGCACCTGTTCGGCGTCCAGGCGCTCCTCCCGCTCGGCCAGCCGGTTCTCGCGGCGTTCCAGGTCAACGCGTAGCTCACGCAAGTCGTCCTTGAGCGCGCGGGACTCCTCCTCGACCGCCTGGCGGGACAGCGTCGCCTGCTCGATCGCGGCCTCCGCCTGCTTGCGAATGTCGGCCGCCTCGGACTCGGCCCGGTGCCGGATGTCGGCCGCGGTACGCCGAGCATCATCGAGCTCCGCCTTGGCGACCGTCTCACCGCCTTCGACGCCTGGGGAACGCTTGAGAACCATCCGGAGCACAAGCACGACGGCGAAAACGAGCAGTGCGACGATCCCCGCGCCGGCCAACGCAGCGATAACGACTCCCAACGCGCTGTCCGGCATGCCCGCTCTCCCTCTACTCCGGCTCCCGGCGGTGTCGGTTGGGCGGAGCGCTCGTCTCGCGGGGTGCCGCGGTGTTGCCCTGGCGAGCGCCCGCTTCCCGACACGCGGAAGCGATCGGTGTGAGGGGTCGCGCCTTCTGCTCGGTCGGCGCCTTCCGGATCGCCGCCCCCGTCGTACCCGCGGTCCGGTCTAACTCCGGCGCCCGCCGGGTGGCATGACGGAGCCGAGCAAACTCAACAAGACGGTGGTCGACGAGCGACCCCGCCTGCCTCGGTTCCGGTACGCCGCTTCCGGCGCCGGCTGTGGTGCGGTAATCCGGCCTCAGGCCGGGCTAGTTGTCGTATCCAAGGTCGTACAGTCGGTTCCGCCACGAGTAGTCGGCGATTCCCTCACTGTGACGGAGGCTAGATCCCCATAACGATCTGGTCAAGGATCCGCACCGAATCGGGCTCAAGGCACTACTTGCGGTGTCCGGATTCTGTGGTTTCGACCGCCATTTCGAGTGACGTACGTGCCTCGCCGTGAACTGTGCAGGTCAGTTGAGGCCGCCGCTTGGCTCGAGGCCCGCTTCGTCGAGGTCCAGCTCGATCGGGATCTCAACCTCGGGCAGCTCCGCACCTTGGGTGAGCAGCGCCTCCCGGACCACGTCGTACGCCAGCCCCGCTGGGTATCCCTTTCGCGCCAGCATCCCGACCAGCCGCCTGGCCCGCAGAGCCGCCGGTTGGCCCGCGAATGCCGTCGTCGCCAGCCGGCGGTTGACCAAGGCGAGTGCGGTGGCCCGCTCAGTATCCACGGGCAACGAGTCGACGGCCGATCTGACCAGGTCGCCCGCAACACCCCGGTTAAGCAGCTCTTGCGCCAGCTTGCGCCGGCCCACGCCTCGCCCGGAGTGCCTGGTCTCCACCCATGCCGCCGCGAACGCGGCATCGTCGATGAGCCCGACATCCTCGAAGCGAGCGAGGATCGCCTCGGCCACCTCGTCGGTAACCCCACGCCGCCGCATCGCGGTCGCCAGCTGCGAACCGGTGCGCGGAGCCCAGGCGAGCTGACTGAGGCAAATCGCTCGCGCCTGCTCCGGATCGGCGATCGGCTGCTTCGGTGACTCGCCAACCGGTGCGCGGTCCGGGTAGCCCCGCCGGCCGCGCCGCCGTCCACGGCGCGGCCTCTCCCCGTCCCCGTTTGTCGCTCGTTCAGTCATCGCTTGGTCGGTCATTGGTCGTCAGCACGAGATATCGATCCAGCATCAGAAGCCGTCGGGCACGACCGGTGCGGTCGGCACCTCGGCATCGAGCCGGGGACCGATGCCCAACTTCTCCTTGATCTTCTTCTCGATCTCGTCGGCCAGGTCGGGATTGTCGCGAAGGAAGTTGCGCGCGTTCTCCTTGCCTTGGCCGAGCTGGTCGCCCTCGTAGGTGTACCAAGCGCCAGATTTGCGCACCATGCCTTGCTCGACGCCCATGTCGATGAGCCCGCCCTCGCGGCTGATGCCGAGCCCGAAGATCAGATCGACGTCGCACTGCTTGAACGGTGGGGCCACCTTGTTCTTGACCACCTTGATGCGCACCCGGTTGCCGACCGGATCCGTGCCGTCTTTGAGGGTCTCGATCCGCCTGACGTCCAGCCGCACCGAGGCGTAGAACTTCAGCGCCCGACCACCGCTGGTGGTCTCCGGGCTGCCGAACATGACGCCGACCTTCTCCCGGAGCTGGTTGATGAAGATCGCGGTGGTCTTGGTCTGGCTGATCGCGCCGGTGAGCTTGCGCAGCGCCTGGCTCATCAGCCGGGCTTGGAGCCCGACGTGCGAGTCGCCCATCTCGCCCTCGATCTCGGCCCGTGGAACCAGCGCGGCGACCGAGTCGATGACGATGACGTCGAGCGCACCGGACCGGATGAGCATGTCGGCGATCTCCAGCGCCTGCTCTCCGGTGTCCGGCTGGGACACCAGCAGCGCATCGGTGTCGACGCCGAGTGCCTTGGCGTACTCCGGATCGAGCGCGTGCTCGGCGTCGATGAACGCGGCGACGCCGCCGGCTCGTTGCGCATTGGCGACAGCGTGCAAGGCGACCGTCGTCTTTCCGCTCGACTCCGGCCCGAAGATCTCGACGACCCGCCCACGCGGCAGGCCACCGATGCCGAGCGCGCAGTCCAGCGCGATCGACCCGGTCGGGATCACTTCGACGGGTGCGCGGCTCTCGTCGCCGAGGCGCATGACCGAGCCCTTACCGAACTGGCGGTCAATCTGGGCGAGGGCCGCATCAAGCGCCTTCTCGCGATCGGCTGCAGGTGCCATGGGTGCCATCCCTGTGCTGGGTTTCCGTGTCCGTTTCATCGACAACGACGCTAGGTCCTCGGTCCGACAGTTTCGCTACGAGGACGCGCCGCTGTGGACAACTCAGGCGTACCTCCTGACCCTGTGGACATTAACCGAACACCTGTTCGATCACTGTACTGACACGCCGGCAGGTCTTGAACAGCCGCTCCGGACCAAACTGACCGCCGAACTGTTCGAGCGCAGGTATGCCGAGGATCCCGCTGGTGCTGAGTTCGTCGCCGATGAGCGGTCGCGGCGCTACGCCTGTCCCGGGTGGGCGCGAGCCGGCGCTGGATCTGGCCGCGGCCTTGCACCGGTCGCCGGGCACCGGTTGCCGGGCACCGGCGCGGCATTGGCCGCCGGG
>JAKEEW010000260.1 GCA_022616375.1 Sporichthyaceae bacterium | reverse complement strand
GGTGGCCGGCGGGGTGTACCCGCCCGCCGGCGGGGTGGCGTCATTGCTCCACAGGTAGCCGCGTGAGGTGCCATCGGTCCGGTTCGTCACATGGGCGATGAACCGGGAGTCGGCCGGGGCACCGGTCGGGGTGAAGCAGCGTACGTTGACGGCCTCGTCGCCCAGCGACGGCACCCAGGAGCTGACCGTGCAGACGTTGTTGTTGCCGTACGCGCTCACGTGCGCGACGCCGCCCGAACCGGCCATGCCCAGGAACCGGACCTGGTAGACCCCGACGGCCGAGCGCAGGACCTGCACCGCCCCGCCCGCGGAGTTGTAATCATAGCCGGTCGCCGGCAGGTAGTCCGGGTTGGCGGGCTGGTTGGCCCACACGTAACCCTCGATCGGCGGGACCTCCCCGCCGATCGGCAGCTCGGCGGCGGGGCCGGCATGAGCTGGACCAGCCGTGGACACGGACACCGCGACCAGCGCGGTGAGGAACACCATTGCGGCTCGCATGCCCCCATGAGCCCCGCCCATGTCGTCGACCAACAGGTTTCTGATGTCGCATCGCCGACAGCTGCCTCGTCAGGCCGCTCTACGGGTGCTGGATGAACAATGCGGCCTCGGCGAACTCCGCCGCGATTTCTGTGGGGATCGCCGAGTCCACCCAGACCAGGTCCCAGTCCTCCCGCGAGGCACCGTCCGTTCCGTACCGCCAGGTGCCGTCGATCGTCGGGCTGGCGGCGGTGCCCGTGAGCGTGAACTCGACCTCACCGGCGTCGCGCGATGGCTGCCGACTCGGTGACTCGGTCCACCAGCCGCACGAGTGTCGTTACGCGACACCAGACGCTACGTCTGCTGGCCATGATGTGCTCCTCCCCTGACCGGGCGACCTGACGGGCCAACCCGGCGCCTGTGACGTGTGCCCACCTGTCATTGGCTCGCATCTGAGCGGTGCTGTCTGCGTACTTCGCCACACAGCCAACCCGATCGCGGCGAGACCGGGCCAGGCCCGCCCTGTTGCCCGCCTTCTCAATGGCATGCGAGACTGGTGCCGACATGGATCGCCGTGCCTGGGTCGGGTTGAGTGTTGTGCTCGCGGTCGGGTTGGCCGCCTGTGATAGCGGCGCGCCTGGTGCGAAAGGGCCGGCTGCGCCGTCGACCTATATCACTGTGCCTGATCCGACGTTTCCGACTGGGCCACTCACCGCCGAGGGCTGCATCGACGGCACGGTGCTCCAGTTTGCCGCCACCCAGGGTGTGATCAGCGCGGGCCCGTTGGCGCCCAACCGCCCGTACTGGCGCCAGCCGCAGGGCACCAAGTTCTGGGTGGCCTCCCAGCGTGACCAGCCACCTTCCCCCGCCTACTTTGAGGCACGTCGTTTGGACGCGGCCGCCGAGCCGGTGCTGGTGGAGCGGCCGCTGAACCTGCCCGCCCCGGTGCCGTCGCTGAGACCGTTCTACCCGGGGTCGTTGCGGATTCCGCAGGCAGGTCTCTGGCAGATCACGGTACGGATCGGGCCGGACAGCGCCTGCTTTGTGGTGCAGGTCGACTGACCGCGATCTTCTGCCGGGTCAGCCCTGGACAGACACCTCACACTGGTCTGGCAGAGCGGCCGGCTGGCCTCC
>JAKEEW010000259.1 GCA_022616375.1 Sporichthyaceae bacterium | reverse complement strand
TCCGAAAGGTCTCAAGCCTTGCCGTTCTCACGCTCGTTCCAATGTGCGCACTGTGGTGTAGAGGTATCGCTCGACGCACCCGGCACGTCCCATCGCAACCACTGTCCTGCCTGTCTGTGGTCCAGACATCTGGATCGCAATGCCCCCGGTGACCGGGAGGCCCACTGCTCCGGAGGGATGGAGCCGATCGCTGTCACGGTCCGCGGGAAGGGCCGCTGGGTTCTGATTCACCGGTGCACGAACTGCGGCCGGCTCCGGCTCAACCGGACCGCCGGAGACGACAACCTGCTCGTCCTGATGCAGCTGGCCGCACTACCGCTGACCATGCCGCCGTTTCCGTTCGGCGGGAACGTCCAATCCAACGGGCACCCGGTTCCGGCCGACGGCACTCGCGCCGGTCGTGCGTCCTGTGGGGCGGACTCTGCCGGTTCCCTGGCGAGCTGACCGCGGAGCTCCGACGCGACGAGGTGCGAGCGGTCGTGCCTCGGCTGTCTAAGGTGGACCGGTCGCCGCCGAGAGGACCGATCCGATGGACTCCGAGAGCAAGCTGCCGCCCAACGATCCCGACACCGACGAGTCCCCGAAACAGCGCCTCGACCGCGAGCTGATGGAGCTGCTGCAGGGGCTGCGGGTAGCGCTGCCCGGTGTGCAGGTGCTGTTCGCGTTCCTGCTCACGGTGCCGTTCGCCACCGGCTTCGAGCAGGTGGACCAGTTCCAGCAGCAGCTGCTGGTGTTCGCGCTCGCCGCCGCCGCGGTGGCTTCGATCTGCCTGATCACGCCGGCCGCGCAGCAGCGGATCCTGTTCCGGACCGGGCAGAGGGAGGTGCTGATCCGGCGGTCCAACGGCTATAGCATCGCCGGCGCCATCGCACTCGGCGTGGCGATGGCCGTCTCCGTACTGCTCATCGTCGACGTCATCTTCGGGCTGAGCACCGCGGCCTGGCTGGCTGCCGCGCTGACCGCATTCTGGGCCTGGGCTTGGTTCGTCCAGCCGCTGCTGACCCGGCCCAGCAGCAACGGTTCGGACCGGTGACCGAACCGGCTCCGATCTGGGCGAGCCGGTGCCTGCGCTGCGGGCACACCACGGCGCTGGATGACCGAGTCACCGGCTGCGAGCGCTGCGCCGCCGAGGGCTTCGGGGTCCCGATGATGCCGAGCCGATCCGGGCCGGTCCCGGCCAAGCCCCGGCCGGCGCCGGCCGGATCCGGTCCGATGTGGCGCTGGTCGTCGCTGCTGGTGCCGAGCGGGCAGCCGGTCAGCCTGGGCGAGGGCGGCACCCCGCTGGTCGAGTTGCGGCTGCCCGGGGTGCCAGGCCGGATCCTGCTCAAGGACGAGGCCGCCAACCCGACCGGATCGTTCAAGGACCGGCTGGCCAGCGGTGCGGTGAGCCGGGCGCGGCACCTCGAAGCCGGCACGGTTGCACTGGCCAGCAGCGGGAATGCCGGCATCTCGGCGGCCGCGTATGCCGCCGCTGCCGGGCTGCCCTGTGTGGTGATCTCTACCCCCGGCCTGCCGGAACCGACCGGGGCGGCCCTGCGTGCACTCGGCGCCACGCTGCTGCTGACGGATCAGTCGGCGCAGCGCTGGACCGCGCTGCGGACCGGGGTGGAACGGCTCGGTTGGCATCCGCTGACCAACTACCTGGATCCGCCGGTGGCCAGCCACCCGGCCGGGGTGCATGCCTACCGCACGATCGCCTACGAGATCGCCGAGTCGCTGGACTGGCGGGTGCCGGACTGGGTGGTCGTGCCGGTCTCCCGCGGCGACGGGCTGTACGGGGTCTGGGCCGGTTTCGTCGAGCTGGCCGAGCTGGGCTGGACCGACGCGGTGCCGCGAATGCTCGCGGTCGAGCGGTTCCCCAGTCTCAGCGCCGCGCTGGCCGACGGTCTGGCGCAACCGGCCCGGGTGGACTACGACGGTCAGGTGCAAGCTCGTTCGATCGGCGACCGGAAGGCCACGATGATGTCGCTGCTGACCGTGCAACGCAGCGGCGGGAGCGCGGTCAGCTGCGACGACGCGCAGCTCTGGGCGGCGTGGCGGCAGCTCGCGGCCACCGGCACGCTGGTCGAGCTGGCGTCGGCCGCCGGGCTGTGCGGCGCGGTCGAGCTGGCCGCCCGCGGCGAGCTGACCGACCGCTCCACCGTGGTCCTGCTCAGTACCGCGGCACCGTACGCGCAGGCGACACTCGGACCGGCCGGCGAGGCATCGCGGTGTCCGATCCGGCAGATCCTGACCTGCTGCAGTCCCTCGTCACGACCCGAACCGCGCCGAAGGAGAGCACGTGATCGAACGGTATGACCGACGCGGCGTGGCGTTCGTCCGCCTCGTCCACGGACCGGTCAACGCGCTGGACCTCGAACTCGTCGAAGCGATCACCGAGACGTTCCGGGAGCTGGACTCGACCGACTACCGGGCGATCGTGTTCACCGGCGCCGGCCGGGCCTTTTCCGCCGGGGTGGACCTGTGGCGGATCGTGGACGGTGGACCGGACTACGTCGAGCGGTACCTGGCCGCGCTGATCGACTCGTTCGAGGCGGTGTTCTTCACCGGCAAGCCGGTGGTGGCCGCGCTCAACGGGCACGCGATCGCCGGCGGCTGCATCCTGGCCAGCGGCTGCGACTACCGGATCATGGCCGCCGGCCGGATCGGGGTGCCGGAGCTGCTGGTCGGCGTCCCGTTCCCGATGTCGGCGCTGGAGATCCTGGTGCACGCCGTCGGCCCGATGCGGGCCCGCGGCCTGGCCCTGACCGGGGGAACCCACGAGCCGGCGGACGCACACCAGCTCGGGCTGATCGACGAGGTGGCCGACGCCGCGCAGCTCGAGGACCAGGCGCTGGCCATCGCGGTCCGACTGGCCGACACCGCACCGGCGGACACGTTCCGGCAGACCAAGCAGCAGCTGCGGCTCGGCGTGGCCGAGCGGCTGGCCCGGCACCGGGCCGAGCAGGATCCGCAGACGCTGCGGCTCTGGCAGGCCAAGGCGAGCGACGGCACGATCCGTAGCTATATGGTGCGGACCGTAACCCGGCGCTGATCATCCGCGTCGGTCGAGTGGAGGCACGCGCGGGCGCCGGGCGCCGCGAAGTCGGATGCCGCGAAGGAGGACGGATGGAGCCGACGGAGGAGGTCATCGACTGCCCGACCGGGTGGGTGGCCAAGCATGTCCGGGAGTACGTCGAGACCGACGGCAAGCAGGGTGGCCGGAAGTGGGGCATGGACATGCTCCTGCTGACCACCAGGGGACGGAAGTCCGGGCTACTGCGCCGGACCGCACTGATCTACGGCCGGGACGGTGACCGCTACCTGGTGGTGCCCTCGAACGGTGGCGCCGCCAACCACCCGGCCTGGTATCTGAACCTCTGCGCGGATCCGAAGGTCCGGGTGCAGGTCGGCGCGGACCGCTTCGCGGCGGAGGCTCGAACCGCCACCGCCGAGGAGAAGCCCGCGCTGTGGGAGTTGATGGCGAAGATCTTTCCGACCTACGACCAGTACCAGGCCAAGACCCGCCGCGAGATCCCGGTAGTGATCATCGAGCGGCTTCCGGACTGAACCGCACCCGCCGCACACCGCCGCTCGGTAGCTTTGGGCGGCGCGACGTTGCCGAGCTTGGGCGGCGCGACGTTGCCGAGCTTGGGCGGCACGACGTTGCCGAGCTTGGGCGGCGCGACCTGGCGGTCCTTTGCCGGGACCCGGCCGACACGGCAGACTGCGCAGGTCCTACCCTCGACGTCGAGGTGGTCTCCCGGAGGTGGCGGTATGTCGGTGCACGATGACCTCGCGGCCGCGCAGAACGCTCTGCGTGCGCTCGACCGCGCGGTTACGGCATTGCAGGGCCATTTCGGGAACCATGTGGACATTCGCCGACTCGTCGATGACGTGTCCCGGGTCACAAGTGATCTTGACTTGCTTCGCCGGGCAACTCCGGCCGCGGTAGCGGCTCCCGGGTCCTCGACACCCTGACCTCCTGAACCGATACGGAAGAACATGACCACGCAAACCGTTACCGCCGGCGCCCGGGCCCAGATCGCCCGGCGCACGCTGCGGAAAGACCGTTGGTGGCTGGCACCGGCGCTGACCGGCGTCGTCCTGTTGGCGTTCGCGGTCTACGCGACCTGGCGCGCGTTCATGAACCAGCACTATGTCGCCGAGCCCTACGTGTCCCCGCTCTACTCGCCGTGTCTGGCCAGCAACTGCGTGCCTGGCTCGGGCGAGCTCGACGTGGTGGGCAGTTGGTGGAAGCTCTCCCCGGCGCTGCTGATCCTTCCGTTCCCGCTTGCGTTCCGAGCGACCTGCTACTACTACCGCAAGGCCTACTACCGCGCGTTCTGGCTGTCGCCACCGGCCTGCGCGGTGGCCGAGCCGCACAAGAAATACACCGGTGAGTCCCGGTTTCCGCTGATCCTGCAAAACGTGCATCGCTACTTCTTCTGGATCCTGCTGCTGTTCAACTTCGTGCTGACCCTGGACGCGGTGCTCGCCTTCCGCAACGCCGACGGCGAGTGGGGGCACATGGGCCTGGGCACCCTGGTCCTGGTCGCCAACGCGGCGCTGCTGTGGCTCTACTCGCTGTCCTGCCACTCCTGCCGGCACGCGGTGGGCGGTCGGCTCAACCACTTCTCCAAGCACCCGATCAGGTACTGGATGTGGACGAAGGTCTCCAAGCTGAACTCGCGGCACATGGTGTGGGCCTGGGCGTCGCTGTTCTCGGTGGCGCTGGCCGACCTCTACGTGTTCCTGGTCGCCAACGGGACCATCTCCGACCTGAGCTTCTTCTAGATCACGAGGTAACAGACAGCAATGAGCGTGTCGGCAACAACATCGGTCGAGCGGCATCGCTACGACGTGCTGGTGATCGGGGCCGGCGGGGCCGGGCTCCGCGCCGCGATCGCCGCCCACGAGGAGGGCGCCCGCACCGCGATCATCTGCAAGTCGCTGCTCGGGAAGGCGCACACCGTCATGGCCGAAGGCGGCATCGCCTCGGCCATGGGCAACGTGTACCCGGAGGACAACTGGCAGGTGCACTTCCGCGACACCATGCGCGGCGGGAAGATGCTCAACAACTGGCGGATGGCGCACCTGCACGCCCAGGAGGCTCCGGCTCGGGTATGGGAGTTGGAGGAGTGGGGCGCCCTGTTCGACCGCACCCCGGACGGCCTCATCTCGCAGCGCGACTTCGGCGGCCACCGGTACGCCCGACTCGCCCACGTGGGCGACCGCACCGGCCTTGAGATGATCCGCACCCTGCAGCAGCATGCGGTGGCGCTCGGCATCGACGTGTACATGGAGTGCACGGTCACCAAGCTGCTGGTCGACCAGGCCGACGGCGGGCCGCGCATCGCCGGCGCGTTCGGCTACTGGCGCGAGTCGGGCGGGTTCGTCGCGTTCGAGGCGCCCGCGGTCATCCTGGCCACCGGCGGGATCGGCAAGTCCTACAAGGTCACCTCGAACTCGTGGGAGTACACCGGTGACGGGCACGCGCTCGCGCTCGAGGCCGGCGCCACCCTGATCAACATGGAGTTCGTCCAGTTCCACCCGACCGGTATGGTCTGGCCGCCCTCGGTCGGCGGGATCCTGGTCACCGAGTCGGTCCGAGGCGACGGCGGGGTGCTGCGCAACTCCGAGGGCCGCCGGTTCATGTTCGACTACATCCCGGAGTTCTTCAAAGCGGAGACGGCCGACAGCGAGGACGAGGCCGACCGCTGGTACGACGACAAGAAGAACAACCGCCGCCCACCCGAGCTGCTGCCTCGCGACGAGGTGGCCCGGGCGATCAATGCCGAGATGAAGGCCGGCCGCGGCTCACCGCACGGCGGAGTGTTCCTCGACATCGCCTCACGCCGCACCGCGGAGTACATCCGCAAGCGGCTGCCCTCGATGTATCACCAGTTCAAGGAGCTGGCCGACGTCGACATCACGGCCGAACCGATGGAGGTCGGGCCGACCTGCCACTACGTGATGGGCGGGGTCGAGGTCGACGCGGACACCGCGATGTCGGTCGTGCCGGGTCTGTACGCGGCCGGTGAGGTCGCCGGCGGTATGCACGGGTCGAACCGGCTCGGCGGGAACTCGCTGTCCGACCTGCTGGTGTTCGGCCGGCGCGCCGGGCTGCACGCCGCGCTGTACGCCAGCAAGCTCGGCGACGCCCGACCGGCGGCCGACCAGGCGCAGATCAGCGCGGCCGAGCGCGCCGCGCTGGCGCCGTTCGAGCTGGACGGCGCGGAGAACGCCTACGCGCTGCACGCCGACCTGCAGCAGGTGATGAACGACCTGGTCGGGATCATCCGGACGGCCGAGGAGGTCGGCCGCGCCCTGGAAGAGATCGCGGTGCTCAAGCAGCGGGCCGCCCGGCTCACGGTGACCGGCGACCGGCGGTTCAACCCGGGCTGGCACCTGGCGCTGGACCTGACGAACATGCTGCGCGTCTCCGAGTGCATCGCGATGGCCGCGCTGGAGCGCAAGGAGAGCCGCGGCGGGCACACCCGCAACGACTACCCGATGGCCGATCCGGAATGGGCCAAGGTCAACATCGTCCTGCGTGAGGACGACGACCAGATCACGCTGTACCACCAGCCGCTCCCGGCGATGCCGCCGGAGCTCGCGTCGTTGTTCGAGGAGAAGTAGATGAGCTACCAGGCGCATTTCCGAGTCTGGCGGGGCGACGCGGATGGCGGCTCGCTCGAGGACTTCCAGATCGAAGTGAACGAGGGCGAGGTAGTCCTCGATGTCATCCACCGAATCGCCGCGACCCAGGCCGGCGATCTCGCGGTGCGGTGGAACTGCAAGGCGGGCAAGTGCGGCTCCTGCTCGGCGGAGATCAACGGCCGGCCCCGGCTGATGTGCATGACCCGGATGAGCACGTTCAGCCCGACCGAAACCGTGACGGTAACCCCGATGCGGACCTTCCCGGTGGTCAAAGACCTGGTGACCGACGTCTCGTACAACTACGAGAAGGCCAAGACGGTCCCGGCGTTCCTGCCCAGGCCACGCGAGGCCGACGGCGCCTACCGGATGGCGCAGGTGGACGTCGAGCGCAGCCAGGAGTTCCGCAAGTGCATCGAGTGCTTCCTGTGCCAGAACGTCTGCCACGTGATCCGGGACCACGAGGAGAACAAGCCGGCGTTCGCCGGGCCGCGGTTCTTCATCCGGCTGGCCGAGCTGGACATGCATCCACTGGACCAGAACGACCGGCGTGACCTGGCCCAGGAGCAGGCCGGACTCGGCTACTGCAACATCACCAAGTGCTGCACCGAGGTGTGCCCGGAGCACATCAAGATCACAGACAACGCGATCATCCCGCTCAAGGAGCGCGTGATCGACAACAAGTACGACCCGCTGGTGTGGCTGGGTGGCAAGATCCGCCGTCGCTAGCTCGGGTCGCCGGGTCGGGTCGGCGGCTCGGGTCGGCGGCTCGGGTCGGCGGCTCGGGTCGGCGGCTCGGGTCGGCGGCTCGGGTCGGCGGCTCGGGTCGGCGGCTCGGGTCTGTGGTCGCCGCCGGCCCCGGCCCCTGTTGTTGAGCGGTGGGAACGGGGATTCCCGACGTTGGTCGGGGATCCCCGTCATGTTTCGAGCAGCTCTCGCAGCTCGGCCACCACCGGAAGATCGGCCGGCAGCCAACCGACGTCGTACAGCTCGTCCGGGCCGAGCCAACGCACTGCGCTGTGGTCCTCCAGCGGCTGCGGCTCCCCCTCGACCACCCGCGCGGTCCACACCCGCATCACCAGGCCGGGTCGCATTGGCCACTCGCCGCCGACCCGCTTTCCGAGCTCGATCTCGACACCCAACTCCTCGCGACACTCACGGATCAGCGCATCTTCGTCCGTTTCGCCCGGTTCGACCTTGCCGCCGGGGAACTCCCACCACCCGGCCAGCTCAGGTGGCTCGATCCGCTGGGCCGCCAGCAGTCGCCCGTCCTCGATGATGGCCGCGCCGACCACGATCACGTCTGTCACGAAGGTCAACTGTGCCAGGCCGGCCGCGGGAGTCGCGCTAGCCTGCCGGTATGCCGCCGCGCCTGCTTACTCCGGCAGAGGTCGACGAGCAACTCGCCGAGCTGCCGGCCTGGACATCCGACGGCGAAGCGCTGCACCGCTCGACCAAGGCTCCGGACTTCATGGCCGGTATCCGGCTCGTTGCGGCGGTTGCCGAGCGAGCCGAGGCAATCAACCACCATCCGGACATCGACATCCGATGGCGCACGGTCCGGTTCCGGTGCCACACGTACGTGTCGCACGGGATTACCCGCTACGACGTGGAGCTGGCGCGCAGTATCGAGACGGCAATCGCCGAGCACGGCGGGACCAACGCATAACGATCCGGTGACCGGTGGCAACCGATCGGCCACCCAACGCGTCCCAGTGGTCATCGGGGACGATACGCGCGGGGGTGGCCATGAAGCTCATCCGTCGAGCCGGCTTAGGCATCGCCGGCACCGTAGCCGTGGCAGGGCTTTCGATCCTGCCGGCCGGAACCGCGCTTGCGTGCGGCAGCCCGCCCGAGGCGCCGTCCAGTCCCCCGGCGGCACGGCTGCATGACGTGCCGATTACCCCCGGCGCGAAGGTGACGTTCACCATGACCGGACCGGCCGAGCTCGGCCGGGACGGTCGCTACCACGAGGTGATCCTGGAGCTGATCAACCCGACCCCGGGGAGCCTGCGCGGTGGAAGCGTCAGCATCGCGCTGTACGGCGAGGGAACGGCCTATGGGCAGACGCGCTACCTGCAGGCCAAGTCGGTACGGCTGAAGGAGCTCACGGAGGGCGGCACGCTCGCGGTCCCGCTCCAGGGCGGTGGGTGCGAACCGGGCGTCAACGGGCTGATTGCCGAGCAGCTCGATCTGCCGGCCGGATCGGCCCGCACCATCCAGCTGCG
>JAKEEW010000258.1 GCA_022616375.1 Sporichthyaceae bacterium | reverse complement strand
GTGGGTGGCGGGTTCGTCGAGAGCGTCGAGCTCGAGCGCGAGGACGGCGGCCTGCAGTGGCACATCGACGTCATCAAGGACGGCACCGAGTTCGACGTGCGGATCGACGCCGACACCGGAGCGGTGGTCAGGTTCCGCAATGACGACGGCGGCGACGACCGCCGCGACGACGACGGTCAGGCCGATGACCGCGACGACGACGGGAACCGGGACGACGACGGCCGGCACGGCGACGACCATGATGACGACGACAGCAGCGGCCCAGGTAGTGGCGGTGACCACGACGACAACAGCGGCCCAGGCGGCGGAGACGACGACTAGACCCGCGAGCCAGCCGGGCTTACCGGCTGCGGTAGGAATAGGCGGCGGGGTGGCGGTTGCAGGACAGGGACCGCCACCCCGCCGTTTCTCCTCCCCCGACCCCCACGAAACTGACTGTGCGCCCGTGTCACAGGCTTGTTAATGGTCCGATCGGCCATCCCTAGGGGGTCCGATCGGCCAGGGTGGGAGCGGGCGGCCCTACCCGACTGAGCTGTAGGCCACCACCCCGCGGCGCAGCCCGGTCACCGCCTGCTCCGCGACCGGCCGCAACGGCCCGTCCGCTACCGCGTCGGCGATCTGGCCGAGTAGGTCGATGAGCTGGCGGACCCAGCGGACGAAGTCCCCGGCCGGCAGGTCGGACTCGGACAGCACCTTCTCCAGCGGCGAGTTCGACGCCCAGCGGTACGCCGCCCAAGCGAAGCCCAGATCCGGCTCGCGCTGGAAGTCCAGCCGGTGCTCCTGCTCCAGCCCGTCCAGTTGGGCCCACAGCTTGACCATCGCGGCCAGCCGATCCCGCACCGGTCCGGGCGGCAGCCGGGGCGGTCCGACGTCGTCGGCCATCCGGGCCTCGTACACCAGCGCGGACACGCAGGCCGCAAGCTCGGGCGGCTCCAGCCCGTCCCACAGCCCTTCCCGCAGACTCTCCGCGGCGAGCAGGTCGAGCTCGGTGTAGAGCCTGGCCAGCCGCTTGCCCTGCTCGGTTACGGTGTCCCCGGCCAGGTAGCCGAGCGACTCCAGTGCCGTGCAGACCCGGTCGAAGGTCCGCGCGATCGTGTTGGTGCGGCCCTCCACCCGGCGCTGCAGGGCTTCGGTGTCCCGGCGCAACCTCAGGTAGCGCTCTGCCCACCGGGCGTGGTCCTCCCGCTCGTGGCAGCCGTGGCAGGGATGCGCCCGGATCGCCGCGCGCAATCGGATGATCTCCGCGTCCTCGGTGGCCGGCGAACCCCGCCGGCCGCGCTTCCCGCCATTGGGCCCGCCATCCCGACCGGCCAGCCCATCAGGCCCGGCCAGCCGAGTCCGCAACGACGAAGCCAGATCGCGCCTGGACTGCGGGGAGCGTGGGTTGAACGAGCGCGGAATCCGCATCCGGTCCAGCGGCTCCACCGCGGTCGGGAAGTCGACGATGGACAGCCGGACCACCTGCCGCTCGGTGGTCAGCACGGTGGGGCGCGGGTCGCCGCTGCCGCCGGACAGCCCGGGATCGAGCACGACCGCGATGCCGGACCGGCGGCCGGCCGGCACCCTGATCACGTCGCCCGGCCGCAGCCGCTCCAGCGAGGCCGCAGCCGCGGTGCGGCGGGCGACTGAGCCCTGCCGAGCCAGCGTGGTCTCCCGGTCCTTGAGCGCCCGGCGCAGCTCGGCGTACTCCTCGAAGTCGCCCAGGTGGCAGGTCATCGACTCGCGGTAGCCGTCCAGCGCCTCCTCGTTGCGGCGCACCTGGCGAGCGAGCCCGACCACCGCGCGGTCGGCCTGGAACTGGGCGAACGAGGTCTCCAGCAGCTCCCGGGCGCGGGCCTGGCCGAACTGGCCGACCAGGTTGACCGCCATGTTGTAGGACGGCCGGAAGCTGGACCGCAGCGGGTAGGTACGGGTGGAGGCCAGTCCGGCGACCGCCGAGGGCTCAAGCGTCGGCTGCCAGAGCACCACCGCGTGCCCTTCGACGTCGATGCCGCGCCGCCCGGCCCGACCGGTCAGCTGGGTGTACTCCCCCGGCGTCACGTCCGCGTGGGTCTCCCCGTTCCACTTCACCAGCCGCTCGAGCACCACGCTGCGGGCCGGCATGTTGATCCCGAGCGCCAACGTCTCGGTGGCGAACACGGCCTTGACCAGGCCGCGCGCGAACAGCTCCTCCACCACCTCCTTGAAGGTGGGCAGCAGCCCGGCGTGATGCGCGGCCACTCCGCGCTCGAGTGCGTCCAGCCATTCGTGGTAGCCGAGCACCGCCAGGTCCTCGTCCGGGATGAACCCGCACCGCTCCTGGACGAACGCACGCACCTCGGCCCGATCGTCCGGGCCGAGTAGGCGCAGCCCCGCGTACACGCACTGCTGGACCGCGGCCTCGCATCCGACCCGGCTGAAGATGAATGTGATCGCGGGCAGCAGGCCCTGCGCGTCCAGGGCATCGATCACCTCGACCCGGCTGGGCACCGCGCCACGGGGCAACCTGGGCAGCCGGCCGCGCCGGCCCGGCCGGTCCGTGCCGCGGAACCCACCGGAGCGGGCGATCCTGGCTTCTTCCATCCGGGTCGCCCGCAGCAGCTGCGGGTTCACCTCACGGCTGCCGGTGTCGACGAACAGGTCGTACATCCGCTTGCCGACCAACACGTGCTGCCACAGCGGGACCGGCCGGTCCTCGGAGACGATGACTTCGGTGTCGCCGCGGACCGTCACCAGCCAGTCGCCGAACTCCTCGGCGTTGGACACCGTCGCGGACAGCGAGACCAGGGTGACCGACTCGGGCAGGTGGATGATCACTTCTTCCCAGACCGCGCCACGGAACCGGTCGGCCAGGTAGTGCACCTCGTCCATGACCACGTAACCCAGCCCGCGCAGAGTCGGCGAACCGGCGTAGAGCATGTTGCGCAGCACCTCGGTGGTCATCACCACGATCGGCGCCTCACCGTTGATGGTGTTGTCACCGGTCAGCAGGCCCACCTGGTCGGCGCCGTAACGGTCGACCAGATCCGCGTACTTCTGGTTGGACAGCGCCTTGATCGGCGTGGTGTAGAAACACTTGCGCCCGGCGGCCAGGGCCAGATGGACCGCGAACTCCCCTACGACGGTCTTGCCCGACCCGGTGGGAGCCGCGACCAGCACACCGCGGCCGGCCTCCAGCGCCTCGCACGCCGCGACCTGGAACGGGTCCAGGGTAAACGCGTAAAGATCGCGGAACTGAGCCAGCGCCGTGCGGCTCTGCCCGCCGCGCTGCTTGGCCTGCGCGTAGCGCTCCGCGGGGGTGGGCATGAGCCCAGGCTACGGGCTGGCCGTCGAGCCAGCGTCCGGACCGGCCGCCGGACCAGGCCCCGGCTCCGGCGGCGCAGCGAGCAGGTGGACCGCGCCGGGGACCGCGGTCACCGTCAGCGGCAGACCGCCGAGCAGCTCACCGTCGGCGTAGGCCAGCACCCCCGGGCTGTCGATCCGGATCGTCTTGGCCCGGCCTACCTCCACCCGCGAATGATCCACATGCCGGCCGGAGTACACCTTTGGGAAGATCTTGATCAGTTCGAACCTGCTCACCGGATGCACGATGGTCAGGTCGAGCAGCCCGTCGTCGACCACGGCGTCCGGACACATCTTCATGCCCTTGCCGTAGTACGGCGTGTTGCCGACCGCGATCAGCATCGCCGGCAGCTCGCTGGTCCCCCCGTCGATCTCCAGCTGGTACGGGATCGGGGTGAACACCGGCAGCTCGGCGAACACCGCGACGTTGTAGCGCAGCGAGCGGGGCAGCCAGGCGGTGCGATTGCCCCGCTCGGTCACCTTCGCGTCGAATCCGGCGGCCAGGATCGTGCCGAACCAGCGGACCGTGCCGTCGGCGTCCACGGTGTGCGCGGCGTCGATCGGCCGGATCTGCCCGGCCGCAACCACCTCGGCCGCGGCCGCGACATCGGTTAACGGCAGCCCGGCACTGCGGGCGATGTCGTTCCCGGTGCCGGCCGGGATGATGCCGAATCTGGCCTCGGTGCCGGCGACCGCCTGCAGGGCCAGATACACCAGGCCGTCGCCACCGACCGCCACCAGGGTCTCGTCGCCGGCCGCGACTTGCCTGGCCAGCGCCAGCGATCCGGCCGGGTCGGGTCCGGAGAGCACCCGCACCTCGTGCCCGCGGCTGGTGAGCAACTGGCCGGCGAGCTGGGCCGCGCGCAATGCCCGGCCGCGGCCGGCCGCCGGGTTGACCAGCAGAGCAATGGGTTCAGGCATCGGGCACTACCACTCTGTTCGTGCGGTGAGGTCGGGATCGCTAGGTCACGTCGTCGCTGTCCGGCCGGGTGGACCGGTCCTGACCGGTCTGATCCGGGGCGCCGGTCTGATCCGGGGCGCCGGGTTCGTCCGGTTCGCTGATCTCGTCCGGCAGCGGCTCGACCTCGGTCGCACTCGGGTCGTCCAGGGCGGAGTCGTCCCGCACGTCGGCCGGCGGCTCGGTCGGGGCCGGACCGGTAGGCATCGGGCTGGCCTCGTCGTCGGACAGATCGTCCGGATACTCGTCCTGCCTGGCCGCCCGGCGCCGGTCGACGATGCTGGCCACCACGATCGCGCCCAGGTAGAGCCCGCACAGCGGCAGCGCGAGCAACAGCATCGTGAACGGGTCACCGGTCGGCGTGGCGACCGCGGCGAACAGGAAGATCCCCATGAACGCGATCCGCCACCAGGATCGCAACCGGTCCGCGGACAGCACCCCGGCCAGGTTCAGCAAGATCAGCAGGATCGGAAGCTCGAACGCGAGCCCGAACACCAGGATAAGCCGCATGACCAGGTCGAGGTACTCGGCCAGGTCCACGTCGTTGCTCACCCCACCCGGCGTGAGGCCGAGCAGGATCGGCACGCCGCGTGGCAGCGTGTAATAGGCCATCGCGGCGCCGGCCAGGAAGAACGGCACGCCGAGCCCGACAAAGCCGAGCGTCCATCGCCGTTCCCTGCGGTGCAGCCCGGGCGCCACGAAGGCCCAGAGCTGGTAGAGCCAGATCGGACTGGCCAGCACCAGACCGGCCAGCAGGCCAACCTTGAGCTGCAGCGACAGCGGGTTGAGCAGGCCCTTGACGGTCAGCACACCGCACGGGCCCTCACCGACGGTCTGGATGCCGGCGATGTTGCAGGCCGGCTCCTTGAGGAAGTCGATGATCGGGTTGTACCAGACGATGCCGGCGATGCCGGCGATGATGATCGCGAGAATGGCCTTACCCAGCCGGCTGCGCAGCTCGCGCAGATGCTCCCCGAGCGGCATCCGGCCCTCGGGGTCGCGCGACGGTCTGGCCGCGCGAGGGCGCGCCCGCAGCACGCTGACCACCGGTGTCGACCCGCCCTACGCGGGCCTAGCGCTCGGTGCGGTCAGGCTCGTTGACCGGCGGGCGTACCTCGGTGACCTCGTCGACCGTCGCGCTGATCTGGCGCGGCGGGATCGGCTCGGTGTGCCGCTCTGGCTTGTCCTCATCGGCCAACGCCCGGGTCTCCGACTTGAAGATCCGCAACGAACGGCCAACCGACCGGGACAGGTCGGGCAGTCGCTTTGCGCCGAAAAGCAGCAAAACGACCAGCAGGATCAAGATGATCTCGGCGGGGCGCAGGGTAGGCATCGTGGCGACCTTCTTCTGTCGGGCGGGCGCTAGAAGGGGATAGTACGTTCTGCACCCAACGTCCAGGTTAACTGTGCCGGTCGGTAGCCGACGGATGGTGGTCGGGAGCCACCGCGGGCCGGCCCGGCGCCGGCCCGCCGCCGGGCCGATCACTCAGCGCCGCGAGCTCGGACTGCAGCGGCTGGATCACCGGGTTGATCCGGCGCTCGGCGGCCTCGATCTCGTGACCGAGCGCCTGCAGCGCGCCGAATACCCGCCAGCCGAGCCCGCCCATCACGATCAGGGTCGCTACCGCGAGCGTGACGTAGATCAGAATCCACAGCACAGCGACGAGGCTATCGGGTCCCTACGCCAGCTCGTACTGCGCGAGGGCGGCCCTGGCCTGATCCCTGACCCGCTCGGCCAGCTCGACTGGGGCGACGATCCGGGCGGCGCCACCCAGCCGCAACACCAGCCGGGCCACCCACCGGGTGTCCGGAGTACGCAACCCGATCAGCAGCCGCTCGCCGTCATCCAGCTCCTCGACCGACTCGCACTGGTAGTACTCGACCACCCAGTGCCCGGCCGGCTCCAGCTCGATGGTCACCAGGGCATCGTCGGCCGACGGTTGGAACAGCCCGTCGTCGAGGTTGCGCGGCTGAACCTCGTCCGGCACCTCGGCCGGCTCGTCGAGCACGACCGCTTCCTGGATCCGGTCCAGCCGAAACAACCGGACGTCCTCCGCCCGGTGGCACCAACCCTCCAGGTACGGCACCCCGTCCAGGACGATCCGCATCGGATCCACGTCCCGTTCGGTGATCTCGTCCCGGGTCGGGACGTAGTAGCGAAGGTGCAACCGGTTGCCCTGGGTAAGCGCGAGCGTGCAGGTGGCCAGTACTTCGCCTCGGCCGCGGCTGCTGATCTCTACCTCGATGTTCTTGGCCGCCTCGGCCGCCTCACCGGCGGCCCGCTCCAGCTTCGCGATGGTCCGGTTGATCGCGTCCCGGTCGGCCAGCCCCTGCAGGCCGGCCAGCATCCGCAGCCCGACCATCAGCGCCAGCGCCTCGTCCACGCCCAGCCGCAAGGGCCGGGCGATGGTCTCCGCGTTGGCCAGGTAGATCTGGCCGTCCTCCCAGTGCGCGTCGATCAGGTCATCCGGCATTCCACCGGGTAGCCCGCACATGAACAGCAGCTCGAGGTCCTTGACCAGCTGCTCCTCGGTGACGTCGAAGTCCTTCGCGGCCTGCGCGATCGAAACCCCGGGCCGGCGCAGCAGATAGGGCACCAGGGCGAGCAACCGGGTCAGCCGGGTCGCGGAGCCGGTCATCCGGAGTCCCGTGCGGCACTCATGCCGGCCACTCCGCGAGCAGCTTGAGCCGGGCCATCAGGGTGTCCTTGACCTCGGGCGGGTCGACCGCGACCACGTCGGGACCGTACTGAGCCAGCTCGTCGGCGAACGACTCCTCGTCCCAGTACGTCACCATCACCTCGTCCCAGCCGTCCTCGGTCGGCACCGCCGACATCGCCCGCCGGCGCAGGCCCTGCCCGCCCTCGGACTTGATGTGCAGCTTGGCCACACCCGCCGGCGCGGTCGGGGTGTAGCGGTCGACCAGCGAGTCCAGGTCGACATCCGGCGGGATCACCACGCTGCCGTCCGGGCCGTCCGCCCGCACCGTGCCGCTGATCCGGCCGAGCCGAAACACCCGGACCGCCTCCCGGTCGCGGTCGTGCCCGACCAGATACCAGCGACCGCGGCGCTGCCGCAGGCCCCACGGCTCGATGTGGCGGCGCATCGGCTCCCGCTCGCCCGGCTTTCGGTAGGCGAAGCTGACCGGGCGCCTGACCTGCTTGGCGTGCAGCAGCGGAAGGAACGCCGGCTCGGTGGCCCGGATCCGCGGCTCGATCCCGACCAGCGACGACTCGTCCGGCTCTACCCCGCTCGCCTTGAGCTTGAGCAACGCACCCGAGCCGGCCTCGGCCAGGCTCGCGGTCTGCCAGACCCGGGCGGCCAGACCCAGGATCGCCATCTCTTCCGGATCGAACGCGACCTCGGGCAGCGCGTACCGGTCCCGGTCGATCCGGTAGCCCACCTCGTCGGTGAACCAGGCGCTGTTGCTGCCGGTCTCCAGCGGGATGCCCATCTCGCGCAGCTCGTCCTTGTCGCGCTCGAACATCCGCTCGAACGCGTCCTCGGTCTGGCAGCTCGCGTACTGCTCGACCGAGGCTCGGATCTGCTCTTTGGACAGGTAGCGGCGGGTTGCCAGCAAGCAGATCACCAGGTTGAGCAGTCGCTCGGTCCGGCGCGCCGACATGACCCCATCGCCCCTTTCCTCGCGGTTGGCCACCGCCGACGGTAGCGCATTCGGGCCGGCCAAGACCGCAACCTTACGGGCAGCGCGGACGGTAGCCTTCCGGATCGTGATCCGCTGGCGAAGGGGCCGGGTGCTCGAGGTCGGTCCGGCCTGGCCGGGCGCGGTCGAGCTCACGGTTGCCGTTGAGGGCGAGCCGGTCGACGTGCCCGCGCTGGCCTACCCGGCGCTGGTCGGCTCGCCGGAACCGGGCGACACGGTTCTGCTCAACACCGGCGCGCTCGACCTGGGTCTGGGGACCGGCGGCTACGCGCTGGTCGTGGCGCTCCCGGACCGGCTGCCCGCGGATCCGCCTCCCGGGCCCGGGCATCTGGTCAAGGCCCGATACTCGCCGCTGCAGGCGACCGTGCTCGGCGCCGACGAGCAGGACTCGGTGTACCACGGCACCCTGGCCGACGCGGACGACCTGGACGGGATGCCGGTCGTGATCGCCGATCTGCACTCCGCGCTGCCGGCGATCACCGCGGCGCTGCTCGCCGAGCGGCCTGGCACCCGGATCGGGTATGTCATGACCGACGGCGGCGCGCTGCCACTGTGGTTCTCCCGTACCGTCGCGGCGTTGCGCGCGGCCGATCATCTGATCGGCTCGATCACCGTCGGGCAGGCGTTCGGCGGTGACTTGGAGACGGTCACGCTGCATACCGGGCTGCTGGCGGCCCGGCACGTGCTTGCCGCCGACGTCGCGGTCGTCACCCAGGGACCGGGCAACCTCGGCACCGGAACTCGGTGGGGCTTCTCCGGCGTGGCCTCTGGCGAGGCGGTCAACGCGGTCGGCACGCTCGGCGGTCGGGCGGTGGCCTCGTTGCGGGTGTCCGAGGCAGACTCGCGGCCGCGCCACCGGGGGGTGTCGCATCACTCGCTGACCGCGTACGGCCGGGTCGCGCTGGCCCCGGCCGACGTGGTCGTACCCGAGCTGCCGGGCCCGTTCGGCGCCGAGGTCACCGCCGCCGCGAAGGCGCTCGGCGAACGGCACCGGCTGGTTCGGGTGTCGGTGGACGGGCTGGTCGAGGTGTTGCGGGCCGCCCCGGTAAGGCTGTCCACCATGGGCCGCGGACTTGACCAGGACACCGCGTACTTCCTCGCCGTGGCCGCCGCCGGCCGCTACGCCGCCACCCTGCTCGAGACGCCCTGATCAGCACCGGTCCGGGCCCGACCGCGCGCCCGCTTGGCGCCTCAACCCGGTATCCGTTTGTCGGAAACTACGGCCATCAACGGTGTTCGCCGGGGATGCCCGTACCGACAATCCCCGCACCGACAATCCCCGCACCGACAATCCCCGCACCGACAATCCCCGTAGTCACCGCCGCACGGGTATCCACGGCGAGCACCGGGAGTCGTCGTAGTTTCTGAAATCAACGCCCCCGCTGACAACGCCGAGACCCGACCCGTCCGGATCGGGCCGGACCGGGCCGCCTACGCGGTCGAGCCCGGGAACGCGCCGAGGATGTCCACTACGAACACCAACGTGTCACCGGGCTTGATGCCGGCCTTGGGCTGCCCGGCCCGGCCGTAACCGAGTTGCGGCGGGATCACCAGCAGCACCCGGCTGCCGACCTTCGACCCGGCCAACCCCTGCACCCAGCCCTTGATCACTTCGGACTCGGTCAGCCGCAACGCCACCGGCACCTCGTGGCCCCAGGACGAGTCGAACTCCTGGCCGTCCCGCCAGTTCACTCCGACGTACTGCACCACGACCAGGTCGCCGGACCTGACCTCCGGCCCGGTGCCGGCCACGACCGGACGGCTGATCAGATCGGCCGGCGGAGTGGTACCGGTGAGCACGCCGATCTTCGGCCGGGAGCCCGGCTGGCCGCTGACCGAGGGCAGGCCGGGGTCCGACAGCTGCTGCTTGGCACCGGCGGCGGCGGCGTCGCGGGAGAACCCGCCGAGCAGGTCCACGACGAAGACCAGCGTGTCGTCGCCCCTGATCCCGGCGTCGGGCTGGCCCGGTGCCCCGTACCCGTCCTCCGGCGGCACCACCAGCAGCACCCGGCTACCGACCTTCTTGCCGATCAGACCCTTGACCCAGCCGGCGATCAGCGGCTGTACGCCGATCTGGAACGTCACCGGACCGCGGCCCCAGGACGAGTCGAAGACCTTGTTCTCCCGCCAGGTCTGGCCGACGTACTCGACGACCAGCAGATCCCCGCTGGAGATCTTGCGGCCGTCGCCGGACTCGAGCACCTTGGCCTGGAAGCCGCCGGACGGCGAGCCGCCCGGTGCGGTGATCCGCGGCTGTTCGCCGAACTTGCCGGACACCTCGGGCAGGGTGCCGTTGTCGGAGTCACCGCAGCCGGCCATCGCGAGCGCGGCGGTGATCAAGAGAGCAGCAAGACGGCGCACAGAAGTAAACCTTCGGTCTTGGTCCGATAACAGGGCGTCACCATACTCCGGGCCGGGTCGCGCTTCGGCCGGTATCCCGCTACCGGGGCATCGAAGTGGCGGCGAACCGGAACGAACCCGACCTACATGCTGGCGATCAGCTTCTCCACCCGGTCGTCGACCGCCCGGAACGGGTCCTTGCACAGCACGGTCCGCTGCGCCTGGTCGTTGAGCTTGAGGTGCACCCAGTCCACGGTGAAGTCGCGGCGGCGCTCCTGGGCCCGGCGGATGAACTCACCGCGCAACCGCGCCCTGGTGGTCTGCGGCGGCACCGACTTGGCCTCGAAGATGGCCAGGTCGCGGGCCACCCGGTCGACCGCGCCGCGGCGCTCGAGCAGGTAGTAGAGCCCGCGGTGCCGGTTGATGTCGTGGTAGGCCAGGTCGAGCTGGGCCACCCGAGGCGAGGCCAGCGGCAGCCCGTGCTTGTCCCGGTACCGCTCGATCAGCCGATACTTGATCACCCAGTCGATCTCCCGCTCGACCGGGCCGAGGTCGCCGGAGTCCACCGACTTCAGGGTCCGCTCCCACAGGTCCAGCACGCGCCGCACCACGCCAGTGTCGAGCCCGCGCTTCACGGCGAAATCGCGCGCCTTGTCCAGGTATTCCCCCTGGATGTCCAGCGCGCTGGCCTCCCGGCCATTCGCCAGCCGGACCTTGCGCCGCCCGGTCATGTCGTGGCTGACCTCGCGGATCGCCCGGATCGGGTTCTCCAGCGACAGGTCACGCATCACCGCGCCGGCCTCGATCATCCGCAGCACCAGGTCGGTGGCGCCGACCTTGAGCAGGGTGGTGGTCTCGCTCATGTTGGAGTCGCCGACGATGACGTGCAGCCGGCGGTAGCGCTCGGCGTCGGCGTGCGGCTCGTCCCGGGTGTTGATGATCGGCCGGGACCGGGTGGTTGCGCTGGAGACGCCCTCCCAGATGTGCTCGGCCCGCTGGCTCACGCAGTAAACGGCGCCGCGCGGGGTCTGCAGCACCTTACCGGCGCCGCAGATGATCTGCCTCGTCACCAGGAACGGGATCAGCACGTCGGCCAGCCGGGCGAACTCGCCGTGCCGGGCAACCAGATAGTTCTCGTGGCAGCCGTAGGAGTTGCCGGCCGAGTCGGTGTTGTTCTTGAACAGGTACACGTCGCCGGCGATGCCCTCTTCCCGCAGGCGCCGCTCGGCGTCGACCAGCAGGCCCTCGAGAATCCGCTCCCCGGCCTTGTCGTGCACCACGAGATCGACAAGCGAGTCGCACTCCGGGGTGGCGTACTCCGGGTGGCTGCCGACGTCGAGGTAGAGCCGGGCACCGTTGCGCAGGAACACGTTGCTCGACCGGCCCCAGGACACCACCCGGCGGAACAGGTAGCGCGCGACCTCGTCCGGAGACAACCGACGTTGACCCCGGAACGTGCAGGTCACGCCGTACTCGTTCTCCAGGCCGAAGATGCGCCTATCCATATCTGCCTGCTTCCTGCCCTGCCGTTGGCAGGAACTGCCAGGTCACAGGCCACTCGGTGCGATCTCTGGTGGAGTCGTGTGTCGTCCAGTGGAGGTGTGTCGTGAGCGTCGTGCCAAGGTTCTGCCACTTGGCAAACTCGAAACTAGCGGGTTCTGATCTTGCCAGGCCGGTCCAGAGGCGAGGCTCATGACAAGGCGCGGCCGCCCACCAATCCAGGAGCTCGATCGTGCCGGCCGCCGCTGGGCAGCCTGCACCGCGGCGCGCCGACACCCCACCCCGTGGGCTGCGCGGATGACCTTCCCTGAGTTCGCTGGCGACCATTGCCCTCCAACCTACGCGCACACGTCTAGGGATACCCAGACCAATGCGCGCTGGACCCCACCTCGCCGGTAGCTGCAGCCGATCGGTCACCCAAGCCTCCGACGGGTGATCTTTGGGGCCAGGAGCCCGCTCAACGGCCCGAGGCTCCCACGGTCTGACCTAACCCCAGGAGGATGCGTCAGTGGCTCCTCCCACATGCCTGTTGGGGCGCAGTCTCGCCGATACCATGAACCGAGGCATTCAAGAATCCGGCAGCGGACTCTTGCGAGTTGCTCGTGTCCGTGGCGAGGAGCAGCAGTGACTGAGCACCAGACCATCATGGGCGAGCCGTTGATCCCATTGCCTGCCCTCACGCCGGCCGGCCTCCGAACCGCCATCGCGCAGATCGCCCCAGCGCAGCTGCCGGCGTTCGTCAGTCACCTCGATCAGGCCGTGGAGCAAGCTGCGGCCCAGAGCACCATCGCACCCCTGTTGGCCTTTCTCCAGTATTGGGGGGAGTTCGTGGCGATACACCGGTACCCGACGCGGGCCTCCCGCCTGCGCTCTCTTGAGTCGGCCGCCGACACAGCCGAGAGCCCTGAGTCGCTGTCCAGGCTGACTTCCGAGATCCAGCAGATCCTCGCGGAGGCCGAGCGCGAGGTCAGTGGGTGAATCACGGCTGGTCCTGGCACTACAACCCGGACGCCGAACACGTTGTCAGTCGGCTACCTGCCGCCGTGATCGCGGAGGTCGAGCGACTCGCTGAGCAGCTCGCTGTCTTGGGCCACGATGCTGCAACGCTTGGTCGCGGCCCCTCGGATGGCGGAGGCCTACGAACTCTTGACATCTTTGGCGGTCGCGGCTTCTTCATGTACATCGCAGCTGAGCGAATCCGTCAGATCTCGATTGTCCGAGTTGTGTGGCTCGGCTAGTCACAGACGCAAGTGCGCCGGGCCAGCCCTGGCAGGCTTCAGCGAGCCAGCGCTTCGTGAAGTGATGACAACCGGATCCGCTCCTGTTCCAAACGCACCGCAGGCCCATACACGTCGATGACAAGATCCCGATAGAGCGCCGCCTCGGCGGCCGTCAAGTGCCGTAGTTCCGGCCGAGCCGGCACCGGCTCGCGGACCCAGCTTGCCCGATGGTCCAGCAAAGTCTCGCGATCCATCAGCAGCGATCTCGTATTCGGAAACGCTTGCCTAAGTCGATCGAGAATCGCGAAGCCATGGGTGTCGATGTCACCCCAGTAGCGAAGGTTTCGTTCGCACAGCCAGCCGATCTGGCCGAGCGCGGAGAGTCCGTACCCACCCCCGAGCAATGCGACGGCGTCTTCCTGGGCCGGAAAGGCCAGATACGTGATTTCGTTCTCCACGATGAACACCGTCGACGCGGCGATCGGCCGCAACGCGCATTCGTCCATCCGGATGGTCATTTCGGCGTAACCGGCCAGCTCCGGCGGTGGAGCCCCAAGCGCGCGGATCCGGACATAGCCGGGCTTGGAGCGAAGGCGATAGCGGCCGACGAATTCAGAGGGTGGATAGGCAAGATCAACCCGGTCGGCCGGGAGGCAGCAATCCAGGAGATCGGCAAGGACGCCGCGATGCTGCTCGACGAACTTGGTGTCCACGCCCGGCACATCGATCTGCCGGATATAGGTGTGCCGGCCCGCATAGCGCTCGATCCAGCGCACGGTCGCGAGGAGTTCAACCCACACGCGCTCATGCTCCAGGGCCCGTGTCGGATGCGCGGCAACCCACCCGATCAGGCCGGGTGCGTGCTCCTGGGTGATCTCCAACAGCTGCCCGAATCGCTTCTCCTGGGCCGACGCGCCGAGAAAGGTCAATAGCGCCTGCCTATCCTCGATCCGCACACGCCAAGGCAGCTTGTTGGTACCGATCAAGCGACCACCGACGGGCCGGTAGTCGACCTGCAGCAGCTCAGCATCGACAGCACGCCAGGCCGACGTCCATTCCTGCACCGCTGGGAGATCGTTGGCCAGCTCCCGCGCAGTCGGCGTGCGCAGGTTCATGACAATCGGCTCCCACAGCGCACCAGTGGCGACCATCGCCAGGAACTCTCCGCGATCCCAGCGCCGCCTAAGCTTCGTGCGCACATCCGAGAGTGTGGTCCAAGGCGGTGCCTTCACCGCGGCGCGACTCATTTAGCCCTCAGCCACGGCGACCAGTAGTTGAGCGGGAATATGGGCCATCCGGCGCTCGTGGTACTCCTGGATGGACATGCTCTGCAGCCGCGAGTAGTTGCCGCCTGGGTTGTCGACGAAGCCGACCGCGGCCACATGTGGCTCTATGATGTGGATCTTCTGAAGCGGGGTGACGATGAGCAGCTGCAGGCCGAGCCGGCCAAACAAGGCGAGCGCATACCGAGTCGATTCGTCGGATCCGCGGCCGAACGCCTCGTCGATGACCACGAACCGGAAGGTGTCCGCGTCTGATCCCGTGGCCGCCGGATCCAGCTTGAACTGGTATGCGAGCGAGGCCGCGAGGATCGTGTAGGCAAGCTTCTCCTTCTGGCCACCGGACTTGCCGCTGGAGTCGGTGTAGGACTCGTACTCGATGTCATCAGCTCGCCCGCGTTCCGAGGCCGAGAACACGAACCAGTTACGAACGTCGGTCACCCGGCGTGCCCATGCCTTATCGGCATCGGTTTGGCCGTCCCGGCCACGGAACCGGTCGACGATCCGCTTGACCTGCAGAAACCGCTGCTCGGAGTAGTGGTCGTCCCCATCGTCGACTAGGTGGCTGGTACAAGCGCGCATGTCGTTGGTGAAGTCTCGGATCTCAACGTTTGGGGTACGCGCGCCATCGAGCTGTATGTATCGGCCCGGGTTGTAGTCGATGGCAAGGAGCGAGGCGTTGATCGTGGCAATCCGGTCCTTGATGATCTCTGCATGCTTCTGTAGCTGCGAGTGGAAACCGGCAATGTCCCGAATCGTGTTCGTGTTGAGGTACGACTTGAATTCGGCCTCGAAACGCGGCAGATCATCTGTCACCAACCGGTCGTTCAGCGCTCGGTACTCCCCCGCGGCTTGGATGGACGCATCGAGGTCAACGGTGTCAGCGGGATACTTTCCGCGGAAGTCGGCCATCCGGCCGACGGCGCGATTGCTTGCAGCAGTCTGCTTGCGGCTCGCCTCGTCGCGCTCTGATTGGATCACGCTTTCCACAGTGAGCCGCAAGGAGTCGTACGCTTCCGGCGTACCTGGTTCTGCGGGGGCCAACCCCTTGGACGCGGCCAGACTTGCGAGTTGGTCGAACCATGGAGAGGCGGACGCGAATCCAGGGTCGTCGAGTATGCGCTGGCATTCCCTTAGCGCGCGGGACGTCTGCTCACGCCGAAGGCGCAGCGCACCCAGTTCGCCTTGCAGCTCGTCGCGCCGTTGGCTGCACCCGCCAGCCTCTCGCTCCACGAGGTCAAGCTCTACGGTGATTCGCTTGAGCGCCTCGGATGATCGCTCCAGCCGCTCCTTCTCGCCGCGAAGCTGCTCGATCCTACGAACCTCGACCTGCCAGTCGAGATCGGCGAAGTCCTCGTACACATCGAGCCTGCTCAGCCGACCGTGTAGCTGGTTCAGGTCGTCGAGCTCGGCACCGAGGTCCTTCTTCACCCGCCTCGCCGCGCCGATGCTGTCCTCGAGCTGCTGGTACGCCGCGAGCAACGCCTTGATCTTCTGCTCGTTATCCCAGCCGAGGACATACCCGCTGCGGTCGTCTATCCGCCGCCGGTCGTCCTTCTCGTGCCTTCCCCGGGCGCCCTTCACCTGACCGGCCCTGGTGATTGCCCGGTCGGCTCGGCGCAGCTCGGCAATCGTGTCGACACAGAGATAGTCGGCGCGGCGTCGCAGCTCGAGCTCCAGCCAAGGCCGCAGCGGCGAGTCCTTCAGCTCGAGTCTGGCGAACAGCGTCCGCTGGTCGTCCGGCTCGGTCATTGAATGACCGGGGCCGATATCGCCGATCCGGAAGTACACCAACCGCCCGGAGAGGTGATTTCGATCTACCCACTCGGCGACGGAGCCGTAGAACTCGTCCGGCACCAGCAGCGAGAGCGCAAACCCGCGCAGCACGCGCTCGGCCGCGCCCTCCCATTCCGATGCGTCGGGACGTACCTGAATGAGTTCACCGGCAAACGGCAGCTGGGCGAGGTCGAAACCCAGCTCGCCGACCATTCGCTCGCGCAGCTCCAGGGAGTGACGGGGAATGTTGCTGCGCCGGGACCGGACGCTGCGTAGCTCCTGCTCGATCTCCCTCGCCTGGTCCTCGAGCCCTTTCGCCTCGACCGCGGCCGAGGTCAGCCGATCCTGAATGTCCGATCGGGTCGCGTCCAGGCCACCAAGGGTCTCCTGGACTTCCCGGCGCCTCTCCTGGAACTGGCTGTCGACCTCAACTCGGTCTAGCCCGGCCGCCTCAAGGTCTGCGTTGAAGGAGTCGAACTTGCGATGCCGTTGGTCGCGGGCGTTCTCGGCGAGAGCGATCTGTGCTTCGAGTTCGCCGATTCGGTCACCCCCGTGACCTGCCCGTTCGAGCACCAGTCGCTGCCGATGGGCGTCCAGCTGCTGCAGGCGCTGGGCGACCTCCCGCAAGTCAGAGCCGAGGTCGACGATCTCGGACTCAAGCCCCGCGAGAAGCGCCTCAAGCGCGATGGCCTTTCCACGCGCGCAGTAATACGGCAACGCCGACCGAGCGCCGTCCAGGTCCGCGATCGTCTTGGCTTGCTGATCGTAGGTGTCGCACGCGTCCAGCAGCGGGGCGAGTTCAGCAAGCTGCTCTCGTGCCTTCACGACCGCCTCATGCGCCCGGGCCAGATCATCGAAATGGTCGACAAGCCTACGTATCCATTCGTCGGCGTCGAACGGCTCCAGCATGTGTGAGCGGACGAAGTCATTGAGATCACCGACCGACTTCATCGAAACGGTCTGGTGGAACAGCTCCATCGCCTGGCTCGACGCGATGCCGAGGCGACGACGGTAGTCCTTGCCGTACTTGGGGAACTCGTCGTAGATCTCAGCTCCCGTTGCGCGCAGCCGCTTGCGGAGCTGGCTCATCTCCGAGCCGAAGTCGGAGAAGTCGCGGGCGATCGTGAGGTCCTTGCTCGCCGTCACGAAGAAGCGCTCCGGCGGGCCTGACGTGTCCTCGCGGGTCCAGAAGACCTGCGCGAGCGTCACCACTGTGCCCAGTCGGTTGTTGCCAAAAACGCCAACGATCACTGAGTAGGACCGGGAATCGCGAAGCGCGACGGGGCGGGATATACCGGTGGTCTCGCTGCGCTCGGACTTGTAGTGACCAAGGACGTAGGACCGGAGGGTGCGTTCGCGCGACTCGGCGCCAGCCGCCTTGTTGTAGGAGATCTTGTTAGCGGGAAGAAGCAATGTTGTTATGGCATCAACGATGGTCGACTTCCCCGAGCCGATGTCGCCGGTGAGCAGAGCGTTCGCGCCATCGACGCGGAATGTCCACATGCGCTGGTCGAATGTGCCCCAGTTGCGCAGCTCGAGCCGTTGCAGTCGGAATCCATGGCGCCGAGTCGGTTCGGCCAGAGCGCCGAGTTCAAGAAACGTCAGAGTCACCGGTGCACCCCTTCGGTGGCCAACTCAAGTGCGTATCCCGCGAGGCGCTCATCAAAGTCGGCCAGCCATTGGGCATCAACGAACGCCTTGATGATGCGCCGCACCTCGAACGAATCCTCCGCTGCACCGATTCGGCGGAGGAAGCCAAGCTCGACCGCCTTGGCCAAGTACGTGTCGATCTGCTCGATCACCCGCGCCTCGTTGCTCATCGCGGGCATGAAGATCGAGACCATGTCGACGATCTGGGACCGGCTCAACACAAGCCGCGTGTCACCGCTGGTTGCGTCGAACTCCGCGAGTCGCTTTCGCAGCAACGCCAGGAGCAGGCTTACATGGAAGGACAGCGAGCGCCGTGGAACCAGACGTGGGATCGCTACTTCTTCGTCGGTGTCCTCCTCGGGGCGGGAACGTAGGAAGGCGTAGCCTTCTGCCTCGTCGATGACCAGAGCCAGGCCCAGAACGGCGACGTAGTCGCGCACCTGTGCCTGCAGCTTGAGCAGGTGCTCCCAGACGGCCGAATGAGTTTCTCGATACACCGCGCCCTTCATCAGGCTGGTCACCACCACCGACAGGCTCGGCTCGCCGCGCTGGACCGCCGCGCCGCTCATCGACCGACCTCCGTGTCGAGGGCGCGGACGAAGGTGACCCCGGGAACCGTGGCCAGCCGCGCGGCACCGTCGCCGTCGCGCCAGGAGACCTGCTCCCTGCGCTCTTCGTCGAACACAACGTCGAAAGCCGGGTCGTTCAGGCTCAAGTAGGTCACCAACTCGGCGAGCCCCTGCTCCAGCGGCCGGTCGGCGACGATATCGGACAGGGTGGTTTGGGAGCGTACCTGGAGAACCTCGCGAACCGTGGCTGTTAGCCGAAGAGCATCAACGTGCACCTGCTCGAACAAGAGCGAGACGTCCAGGTCGGGATCCTCGCCTGCGACGTGTGCACTGTTGAGCGGGAGTTTGGTGCGCGGCCGGTAGAGCGGGCGCTCCATCGGCAAGCCGACCGCCGGAGCCAGTGCGTCGATCTCGGTGGTGATGCTGGCCGTTGGCTGGTCGCGCAGTTGGAGCGCGTGGGCCTCGATGCTGTGCAGGATGTCCATGACTCGCCGGTTCTCGAACCAAACTTGATCATCGAGAAAGCTACGGAGCTGCTCGGACAGCAACCGAACGGTCGCCTGTGTCCGGTCAGCCGCGTCGAGCCACTCGTAGTGGACGCGGCGCACGCGCGGATCCGGCTCGGAGATGGCAGGCAGCGCATGCACCCGCGCGAGGAGATCGGTGAACTCTTGCTGCCGCTGGTTGGCGAGCAGGAAGTCGTAGAAGGCGTCGAAGCTACGGCCCTGATCGGAATGGGCAATGGCCTGCCGATCGCCAACCAGTTCGTGGAGGAGATCCCCCTTTGCCCCGTTCCATGCCGTGATCTGTTCGCGCATCTGCCGATCAAGGGCGCGGAAGTTCGCCTCGACCTCGCGAAAGTCGCCGAGCAGACCGCGCGCGGTAGCAACGAACTGCTGGTAGCGGTCCCGCTGGGCCGCGCCGTCGAGCACCTCCACGTTGCCGCCATGCACCCGCGCGATTTCCGCATCGAGTTCGGCGCGGCGGCGCCGCAACTCGGCCAACCGTAGGTCGGGATCGCTCTCGGAGCCGTAGGCCATCTGGCGAAGCAGCTCGAAGGCAACGTTGAGGCGCGACTCGGTGCCAACGAATGACCGCTCCTGGAGGGCGTTCACCCATGCCACGGCTCGCTCGACCGCTGGGGTGGCGTCGTAGTGCACCTCATCCGACCCCGGGGGGTAGTACTTGCGCAGCCAACCGGCGTCCGGTCGCGCCCAGTCATCGAGGTATGCCTTCGCCGGCTTGGGGTATGTGCCCGGCCCCGACCGCTGGTTGAGCGCGAACAGCTCATCGTCCAGCTGCTCGGCGAGGGCGGTCCCCGAGATGGATCGGATGTTGTCGTCAACGAACACGCGCCCGAGGAAGCTCAGGATCAACGGTGCGTGTTCGGCTCTCAGCAGCCGCCACGCCGCGCTGTGCTGACGCTGCCGGTCAACCTCGTCGAAGTCCACCGCTGCCTCCGGGCCGCCACCAGATCCGCACGGCCGTCATGCTACGGGTCACATCCGACAGATTCGCCGAAGCTCGATTGTTCCGTGTCGCCTTCGCGGCGGCCCGGAAATCATCGAGATCAGGCCGGTCCAGGACGTCGCTTTGAACCGCCACCGGGGCATGCCGGCGCGGCTAGGCACCTCGGTCGTGTTCATGGAGCAGCACGATCACCACGAGGCTCCACTCCCCAGCTCTACTCGACACATCAGAAACCCAAGCACGACGGTTGCCAAGATCCTGCCAAGAAGTCCGGGGCAACGGACGCTGACCTGCGCGGATGC
>JAKEEW010000257.1 GCA_022616375.1 Sporichthyaceae bacterium | reverse complement strand
TGGTGACCCGCACGTCGGCCGCGGTGGCGGCCGCGCTCCGGGCCGGTCAGCGACCACTGGTGCTCGGCGGCGACTGACCGGTCCTGCTCGGCGCGCTGGCGGCCGGGCGGGAGCTGTTCGGCCGGCTCGGGCTGCTGTTCGTGGACGGCCACGAGGACGCCTGGGATCCCCACCGATCGCCGACCGGCGAAGCGGCGGACAGCGAGCTCGGACTTGCGCTCGGCCACTGTCCGGACGACCTGCCGCCGGCATTGGCCGAGCTGCTGCCGCTGCTGGAACCGGCCGATGTGGCGGTGCTCGGTGCCAGGGACGCCGCCGAGCTGGCCGCGGCCGGCCAGCCGTCGCTGGCCGACGAGGTTGTCATGCTGCCGCCGGACCGGCTACGCGCACAGGGCATGGAAGGCGCCACCGCAGCAGTACTGGAGCCGGTCGCGGCCCGGGGACCGTGGTGGCTGCACGTGGATCTCGATGTGCTGGCCACCGACCAGCTGGCTGCCGTGGACTACCAACAGGACGGCGGGTTGAGTTGGGTAGAGCTGACCGCGGTGGTCACAACGGCGCTGAGTACGCCTGGTTGCCAGGGTTGGACGTTGTGCATCTACAACCCTGACCTTGATCCGGACCGGTCCGAAGCCCGGAATGATCGTGGACTTTGTCGCTGACGTCGCCGCTGTTCGGCGGCCAGTATCGTGACGCCGGTGCACTGGCTGGACGAGCTGGAGGGCCGCGCGGCCGCGGCACTGCCCGAGGCGGTGTACGCCTACTACCAGCAGGGCGCCGGACGGGAGCTGACCGCCGCGGAGGCCACCGAGGCCTGGGACCGGCTCAGGTTCCGGCCGCGGGTGCTCCGCGACGTGTCCGCGCCGACGATCGCGACCACCGTGCTCGGCACTCCGGTACAGGCGCCGGTGCTGGTGGGCCCGACCACGTTGCAGCGGCACGCGCACCCGGACGGCGAGATCGCCACTGCTACCGGTGCGGCCGCCGCCGGCGTGCTGCTCGGCGTGACCAGCAACACCGGTGTGCCGTTCGATGCGATCGCGGCCACCGGTGCGCCCTGGTGGCTGCAGATCTACCTGGCCCGCGATCGCGGCCTGACCGCCGAACTGCTGCGACGCGCGGTCGCCGCCGGAGCCCGCGCCGTGGTGCTCACCGCGGACACTCCCGTGGTCGGCCGCAAGCTCGGCACCGGCCTTGGCGTATGGGATCTGACGCCTAACGAGTATCTGCACGCCAACGTCGACCTCACCGGCTACCTGGAACCGGCCCTGGGCAAGGCGGACGACCTGAGCCCGGACACAATCGGCTGGCTCGCCGAACTGACCGGGCTGCCGGTCGTGGTGAAGGGCGTGCTGCGGGCCGACGACGCCCGGGTCTGCGCCGCGGCCGGCGCGGCCGGCGTGGTGGTGTCGACCCACGGCGGGCGACAGCTGGACGGAGCCGTGGCATCGGCCCGGGCGCTGCCCGAAGTGGCCAAGGCGCTGGCCGGAACCGGGGTCGAGGTGTACGTCGACGGCGGCATCCGCCGCGGCGAGCACGTGCTGGCCGCGCTGGCCCTCGGTGCCCGCGCGGTGTTCGTCGGCCGCCCGGTGCTGTGGGGACTGGCCGCCGACGGCGCCGCTGGCGTGCAGCGGGTCATCGCCGAGCTGGCCGATGAGCTGGTGCACGCCATGCAGCTGATCGGAGCCGGCTCGCTGACCGAGC
>JAKEEW010000002.1 GCA_022616375.1 Sporichthyaceae bacterium | reverse complement strand
GCTGCGGAGATGTGGCGCTCGTTCGGGATCTACCGGGAGCCGATCCAGGTCTCCGACGAAGCGCCCTGGCGCGACCGGTTCCTGGCCCTCACCGGCCGCCGTCCGTAGCCGGTGGCGCAGGGCTGCTCGGGCACCGCTTATCCTCGCCCGACCAGCCGAGGAGACCTCGATGACGTTCCAGCCGGCCGCCGCCGCGATGAACGATGACCTGATCAAGCTCCGGCGCGAGCTGCACCGGCAGCCGGAGCTTGGCCTGCATCTGCCCCGGACCCAGCAGATCCTGCTCGCGGCGCTGGCCGACCTGCCACTGGAGATCTCCACCGGCCGGTCGCTGAGCTCGATCACCGGGGTGCTGCGCGGTAGGCGGCCAGGTCCGGCGGTGCTGCTGCGGGCTGACATGGATGCGCTGCCGGTGACCGAGACCGCCGATGTTGACTACGTCTCCGAGGTGCCGGGCCGGATGCACGCGTGCGGCCACGACCTGCACATGGCCATTCTGGTCGGCGCGGCACGGCTGCTGTCCGGCGTGCAGGCCGAGCTGGCCGGCGATGTGGTGTTCATGTTCCAGCCGGCCGAGGAAGGCCCGGGCGGTGCCGAGCCGATGATCGCCGAGGGCGTGCTCACCGCCGCCGGCGAGCCGGCCATCGCGGCGTATTGCCTGCACGTCTACTCGGCCACGTTCGCACGGGGCGTGTTCGCGTCCCGGCGGGGCGCGCTCGGTGCCGCCTCCGACACGGTGCGAGCGGTGGTGCGCGGTGCCGGCGGGCACGGCTCGGTCCCGTTCAAGTCCAAGGATCCGATCCCGGCAGCCTGCGAGATGGTCACCGCGCTGCAGACGTTCGTGACCCGCTCGTTCGACATCTTCGATCCGGTTGTGATCACGGTCGGCAGCTTCCATGCCGGCACCGTGGACAACGTCATCCCGGCCGAGGCCCGGTTCGAGGCGACCGTCCGCTCGTTCTCTGCGGACGCCAGAGACCGGGCTCATCGCGGCGTGCTCGATGTGATCAGCGGTATCGCGGCGGCACACGGGTTGCAGGTCGAGATCGACTACGAGCGAGGCTACCCGGTGACGGTCAACGACACCACCGAGGTCGAGTTCGCGGCCCGGACGACCACCGAGCTGTTCGGCGCCGACCGGTTCAGCTGGATGGACAACCCCGAGCCCGGCTCGGAGGACATGTCCTACGTGCTCGAGCAGGTTCCGGGCGCCTACCTCAACCTCGGTGCCTGCCCGCCCGGGGTCGATCCGAGCAGCGGGCCGGTCAACCACGCGGCCGAGGTGATCTTCGACGACTCGGTGCTCGCGGACGGCGCGGTCGTGCTCGCCGAGCTGGCCAGGCGCCGGCTTGAGCTGGCCCGGCAGCAGGAGGGCGGCCGCCTTCAGCGGTAGGCCCGCTGCAGCAGCAGGGCGGCCCGCGCCGGAGTCCCGGCCTAGTTCGGAGTTGTTCGGGAATGTTCAGCCATCGCCGACCTACCGCGCGCACACTGGCACCGTGGCTACCTGTCCCGCGGGCTGGCCGTAGCCGGCCCAGTCTTGGAGGTGGTCTCATGCGCACCGTTCGCAGCCGTCTGGTCGCGGCCGGCGCCGCCCTGGCGATGCTCGGCGCGGTTGGCCTGACCGTAGCGACCGCGAACTCGGCCGGAGCGGCCTGGCCGGTCTGCTACTACTCGGTCAAGACCGACAATGTGCCGGTCTACAGCGACAGCTACCCGCCGCCGCAGCTGCCGATCATCTACACCATGCCGCAGGGCGACGTCTTCGTTAACCCCAGCGCCATCCGGTACACCGCGCCGGACGGCACGAAGTGGCGCAACGGCTACGACGAGGACATTCCGGGCGCCGACTACGGATGGGCCAAGCAGAGCAACCTCACGCTCCTGTACGGCATCGGGCCCTGCACCTAGGGTGCGGCTCGCGTTGTGCGTCCTGGCCGGCGCGCCGGTGGTGGGCTCCCGGTCAGGGCGCGCAATGCGGTGGTCAGCCCAGCCGGAAGGCCGGGCGGCCAGCCGTCGGGTGGACGTCCGGTGAGCAGTTGCTCGACTGGTAGACCGGGCCGTTGTAGGTGTAGCTGTAATCGATGCGCGTGCCGTCGAAGTGGACCGGCCGCGCCCAATCGTCTAACTG
>JAKEEW010000256.1 GCA_022616375.1 Sporichthyaceae bacterium | reverse complement strand
GCCCGGTTGGGGCACCCCGATCGGTGAGTCCGGGCTGGTCGAGTTCTCCGCGATGCTGACCCCGATCTGGCGGTACGCACCGACCAGGGGACTCGGCCTGATCACCGACTGTTACGCACTCAACGTGGCCGACGAGAATGTGTGGTGCTGCTACTTCCCGGATTTCCCGGTCGTCCGGGTGGACCCACAGGTTGGCATCGCCGGCTGGCAGAACGACCTGCGCGGAGTCAGCGGGCTGCTCACCACCGGACGGCGGTGCGGGCTGATCGGCGGCTACCCGCCCTACCCGGATCGGTTCGTGACCGCCCGGCTGATCGGCGAGAAGCTGCAGCTCGATCAGAGCTATCGGCTGGTCCTGCCGCCGGACCGGGAGCTGCCCGAGCACGCCCGGCTGCTGTGCCGCAACGATCGCCTGATCGTGCTGGACGGCCTCGACGTGTACGGGATCGATCTCGCCGACGTGCGTTAGGCGAAGATCGCCGGATTCGTGGTGAAATGCCTGGTCGGGTAGTCTGAGGGGGTCCCCGACGATCCCGGCGTCGCGTTCGACCAAGTCTACGCGCTGCTCGGGATTGTTCCTGTCAGGGCTCGTCTCATGTGATCCGTACGGCCGAGCGCGTGCGCGCGGCTTGCCTCCTTGACACGTGCCAACTCAAGGAGGCTTTGCTCCGCCATGTCCGCATGCTCCGACCCCACGCCGAGTTCGCCGATCCCGTTCGGCAGCCTCGGCCTCCCCCAATCCTTGATCAAACACCTGAACCGGCGACAGGTCACGGCCGCGTTCCCGATCCAGGCGGCGACCATCCCGGATGCCCTGGCCGGCCGGGACATCCTCGGCCGGGCCGAGACCGGCTCGGGTAAGACGCTCGCGTTCGGCCTGCCCACGCTGGCCAGGCTGGAGGGCCGGCGGGCGCGCCGTGGCCACCCGCTCGCGCTGGTCCTGGTCCCGACCCGAGAGCTGGCCATGCAGGTGCACGACGCGCTCGAGCCCTACGGCCGGGCTCTCGACCTGCGGCTCAAGGCCGTGTTCGGCGGCGCCGCGATCTACCGGCAGATCGACGCCCTGAACCGCGGTGTGGAGATCCTGATCGCCACACCGGGCCGGCTCACCGACCTGATCGCGCGCCGGGCGTGCCGGCTGGACCAGGTAGAGATCGCGGTGCTGGACGAGGCCGACCAGATGGCCGATCTCGGCTTCCTGCCGGTGGTGTGCGAGCTGCTGGACCAGGTACGGCCGGATGGGCAGCGGTTGCTGTTCTCCGCCACCCTGGATTCCGCGGTGGCCGAGCTGGTCACTCGCTACCTGGCCGACCCGGTCACCCACCGGATCGACCCGCCGGCCGGGTCAGTGCCGACCATGAGCCACCACGTGCTGGTCGTGAACCCGCAGGAGAAGGCGCCGGTCACGGCGCAGATCGCGGCCCGGGAGGGTCGCACGCTCCTGTTCGTCCGGACCCAGCTCGGAGTGGACCGGGTCACCGAGCAGCTCCGCGCGGCCGGGCTCGCCGCGGGCGGGCTGCACGGCGGCATGACCCAGCGGGCCAGGACCAGAACGCTGGCCGAGTTTCGCGAGGGCACGGTGACCGCGTTGGTGGCCACCGACGTAGCCGCGCGCGGCATCCACGTGGACGGCATCGACCTGGTCGTGCACGTGGATCCGGCCGCGGACCCGAAGGACTACCTGCACCGGGCCGGGCGGACCGCCCGGGCCGGAGCGAGTGGCACGGTTGCCACGCTGGCGCTGCCGAAGCAGCGGGACGGCGTCGGGCGGCTCCTGCAGGCGGCCGGCGTTGACGCGGAGATGGTCCGGGTCAGGCCCAACGACAACGCCCTGATTCGGATCACCGGGGCCCGCCCGACCCCGATCCAGGTGGCCGACGCCCGGCCGCACCGCCACCGCAGCGCCGATCATGGAACGGCCGGACGGCCCGAGCGCGGGCACTACGGCTTCGACCGCGGCGGCTTCGAACGCGGTCAGCACGGTGACCGGCAGCGATCCGCCGGCTCGGGACGGCGATCCACCGGCTCCGGCCAGCACCGCACGTCCGGCCCGGTCCGGCGGCGCCGGCAAGCCCCCAGGTGACCGTGCCGGCAGCGGAAAATTGTTGTCGTACGAACCTGGCAAGCTGGGTATGACTCGCAAGCCAGGTTCAGCGAGAGTGGTGAGACACATGGACCGTTCGGTCACCGATACCGATCGCGACGCTTCGACGCGGACCGTCGAGCTGCGTCGCACCGAGCCGGACACCCCGCCCCCCGCGCCGCCCGAGGCGCCGGCCGAGCCCACCCGCCGGCGGATGCCGGGCGGTCGGCTAGCCGCCGGGCTGGCCATTCTCGTGCTGCTGTTCCTGTTCGTCGGCCAGGTGCTCGACCTGATGCCGCGGATCGGGAACCCGTTCGGTGAGCGCACGGTCGACCGCAGCCAGCCGGTGCTGCTGCAGTCCATCCAGGACCTCAGCCAGTACGAGGCGGCCACCGGAAACTTCCAGGTGATCATCGATCTGGAGAAGGACGCCAGGTTCATACCGTCGGTGATCCGCGGCGAGCGCACCCTGTTCATCGCGGCCGGCAGCGTCGACGTGTCGGTCGACTTCGGTGGGCTGCAGTCCGGTGCGGTCGAGGTGTC
>JAKEEW010000255.1 GCA_022616375.1 Sporichthyaceae bacterium | reverse complement strand
TACGCCTTCATGCGTCAACGGGCGCGGCGCTGAAGCCCCGATCCTGGCCTTTCGCAGATCGGTGGCGTACCCGGTGAGCTGGGCAATGAATCGCCCCACATAGGGCGAGGATGCCGCGGTGCCTTCGCGATACACCGGCGGTAGGACCAGGCGCCCGGTCTTGGACGGCGTGGCCAACTCATCCCCTCGATCGCGCACCACATTCCGGATCTGCTCTGCCAGGCGCGGATTGCCTGCCTGCTCCGCCAACACCGCCACCCGGCTTGCGACCACCGGTCTCGGCATCGCGTCGTACACCCGGCGGAGCTCGTCGCCGGGGACGAACAAGCGCTGGAGCCATGCGCCGACCAGCGGCAGATCACTCCGCAGGTCACCGACCGGCAACGTGAGCAACGCCCACGCCGGCACCACCACAGGCACCGACGTGTCTCCCAACACGACCGGATCGGCAGCCGTGGCTGTCCCCGGCAGACCGGCCGCCGCCCCCGGGATATCGGCCAGCGGTGCGAGTACGATGCGGTGTCGACCGGTCACAGAGACCGTGCGTTCGCTCCCGGTCCGCTGGTGCCGGATGTACAGTACGGCGGGCGGGGTGGCTTCGCCTATGAAGGCACGGATCGCGCTGATCCGATCCAGGCCGGCCGGCGCGTAGCTCTCGGTCAGCGACCGGACCAGCGGCCAGTAGACGCCGAGCCGGATCTGGTCGTCGTCCAGCGTGGTGTCCGGTGACCGGAGCACCCAGGCGGCGCCATCCATGGCGTCGACCAGCAGGCGCTCCCGCCGAAGCACCTCGGTTGCGCGCCGCGACGGCAACTCCGCCGACCGCCCGACTACCTGGCCGGTCTCCGCGCGAACCTTGGCCCAGGCGTGGGCTTCGTCCCGGGGCGTGCTGGATCGGGCCATGAGGTCTCCGGTGGCGGATTCCCGTAGTTTAATCCGGCGGATTGCCGTAGCAAACTCCGGCGGATTGCCGTAGCGTACATTGGCGGATTGCCGTAACTGACTGCGTCCATGCCATCTTCTCCCAAGAGCCTCACCGTGTGGCCATCCGACTCGTCACCCGCCCAGGCGCGCGACACCACCGCGGCCGCGACCGTTCCCGTGCCCGAGCCGAGCGCGCTCGCGGTCCGGTATCACCGGAGCGGCCACCTCGTCTGGGCCGGCGCCACGGCGCTGGAGCTGCTGGTTCCCGCCGCCC
>JAKEEW010000254.1 GCA_022616375.1 Sporichthyaceae bacterium | reverse complement strand
GGACTGGTCGCGGCCGGCAGCTCACGCCGGTCGAAGCGCTACCGTCCGGGCCGGCCGTTCGTGTTTTCCCCGGTCTGGTTTCTCGCTGCGCCGGCGCACCAGGCGCGGGCCGGCCACAGCGCCCCGCTGGGGGGCAGTGTGGCCACCGTGACGGCGCTGGAGCGGCGCTCTGCCGTCGAGCGGGTGCCGTTGCCGAGGCAGACGGGAGGCGCTAGTGACCGCTGGTGATGTTGAAGCTACCCAAGGTCATACTTCGGCCGAGGACATGGTGCCGACCACCGCGTGGCATCCCGAGGTGCTCGACGGGCCGCTGTCCCAACGGGCGCTGCTGCGGGTGGACGAGACGCTCCGGTTGGCCGACACCATGACCGGGCTGACCTTCAGCGTCTACATCGGGGAGCTGCTGGAGCCCTCGCGCGAGTCGGCCGAGGAGCTGCACCTGCGCCTGCCCGAACCCGACCGCAGCGTGCTCGTCGCCGTCTCACCCAACCAGCGGTTGCTGGAGATCGTCACCGGGTCCACCGCCCGACGTCGGCTGCTGGACCGCGACTGCAAGCTGGCCGCCCTGTCGATGGCGGCGGCGTTCAGCGGCGGCGACCTGGGCGGTGGGATCGTCGCCGGCCTGGCTCAGCTCGCCGGCCACGCCGGCTCGCCATCACGATCTCGATAAGCCGCTATTGCTGGTCGTGGGCGGTGGAGCTGCGGGCGTCGGTGGCGCGGGCCCGCATGGAGCGCAGGGCACCGTCGCGGCCCTCGGCGACGAGACGGCGCAGACCGACCGGATGCCCGGAGGAAGCGAGCCATCGGTCGGCGGTGTCCACGATCGCCTGGGTCGGCTGGTGGGCCGGGAAGGCGAGGTAGGCGAACTCCTGGGCGATCTCGCTGTCGCGGGTGGCCCAGACATCGGCGACCACGTCGAAGTACGGCCCGGCATAGGGGGCGACCAGCTCGACCTGAGCCGGGTGCTGGAAGCCGAGCAGGAGCGAGCGCTGCAGCCAGTTCGGCAGGTTCGAGTCGGTGGTGAGCCGCCGCCACGTCTCGGCCTTCGACTCGGGGGTCGGGATCAGGGCGCGCGCCTGGGCTGCGGCGCGTTCACCGTTGGCGGTCCGGTCCCGATCCAGCTCGGCCTCGATGGCGTTCATATCCGCCCCGCCGGTGGCGACCAGGGAGAACAGCACGCTCCAGCGCAGCTCCGCCTCGATGCGCAGCCCTTCGGGCACGCGTACCCCGGCGAGCCAGTCGCGCAGCAGCCCCTGGTCGTCGGCGCTGCGGGTGGCGGTGGCAAACGCCCGTACCCAGGCAAGCTGGGCACCGCTGCCGGGCGCCGCCGCGGCGAACGCGGCCCGCGCGGTGTCGGCGACCAGCCGCCAGCCGGTCGGGATCCAGGCCGGGTCGATGTAGTTGGTCAGGGCGAGCTGGGTCTGCGCGAGCGTCGCGGTGGTCAGGTTGATGTTGGGCTCCTGCGGCAGCGCGCGGCAGGCCAGGGCGACAAAGGTACGGGCGGGCAGCTCCCCATCGCGTACCAGGTCAAAGGTGGCCGACCAGCACAGCGCCCGAGCCAGCGAAGTCTCCAGACCGCTGATGTGGCGGGTCACCGTGGCCAGGGACCGCTCGTCCAGGCGCAGCTTGGTGTAGCTGAGGTCCTCGTCGTTGAGCAGCAGCAGGTCGGCCGCCCTGGTCCCGACCAGCGCGGGTACTGCGGTGGTGGCTCCGGAGACCTCGACCTCGACCCGGTCGCGGCGCACCAGGCGCTCGCCGGTGGGGCTCGGCGTCAGATCATATAATCCGATGTCGATGTGATGGCTGCGCAGGGTGGGGTGCTGGGCCGGAGCCTGCTGGGTCACGCTCACCGAG
>JAKEEW010000028.1 GCA_022616375.1 Sporichthyaceae bacterium | reverse complement strand
GCCCGGGGGTCTGCCGGGCGGCGTCTACCGGCGCTGGTAGCCGCCATGGCACTGCTCGCCGCCGCGGCGCTGGCCGGCTGCACCGGCGACGGTTCGGACACCGCGTCGCCCACTACCGGCCCGACCTCGACCGCGCCGGGCAGCCCGACCGGTTCCCCGGCCAGCCCGGCGCCGACCAGCTCCGCACCCAGCCCGACAGACCCGACCGGCCCGACCAGCACGCCCGTGCCGACGGCAATCTCGTCCGCGCCGGCCCCGACCTGCACGATCCCGTCGGCGCTGCGCGGCGAGGACCTGGAGAAGATCTCGGCCAGCCGGAAGATCGTGGCGCTGACCTTCGACGCCGGCGCCAACGCCGACGCGGTGCCGAGCATCCTGGCCACCCTGGCCGCCGAGGACGTGCCGGGCACGTTCTTCCTGACCGGCCGGTTCGTCGAGGACTTCCCGGCCGAGTCCCGGCAGATCGCGCAGCGATACGTGGTCGGCAACCACTCCATGACGCATCCGGATCTGACCACGCTCTCCGGTTCGCAGGTCCGCGCCGAGTTGACCCGGGCCGAACGGATCATCAGAAACACCACCGGCGAGGACCCGCGGCGCTTCTTCCGCTTCCCGCTCGGGGCACGTGACGCGCGCACGATCGGCATCGTTAACGACCTGTGTTACGTCGCATTCCGATGGACCGTGGACACCCTCGGCTGGCAGGGCACCTCGGGTGGCATGTCCGTGTCGAAGGTGGTCAACCGGGTGCTGGCCGCGGCCACCCCGGGCGAGATCGTGCTCATGCATGTCGGGTCGCATCCGGGCGACGGATCCACTCTGGATGCCGACGCGCTGCCACAGATCATCGACGGCTTGCGGGATCGCGGCTACCAGTTCGTGTCGCTCACCGAGGTCCTGCCGGCGGCGCCTTAAAGTAAGCGTGGCGGTTGACATGTTCGAACAGATGTTCGAACATGGATAGGTGAGCGTCGCCTCCCTGCACAGCCTGGTGACCAGTGCAAATGATCCAGCCCGGGTCGATACTGCAGCCCTTCCCTTGCTGCAGGGCTTGACCGGGCTGATCCCCGAAGGTGGGTTGCGCCGGGGGTCGACGGTGGCTGTCGAAGGCACCACCTCACTGGCGCTGGCTCTGCTCGCCGGCCCGGCTCAAGCCGGGTCATGGTGCGCCGTGGTCGGGGCTCCGGAGCTGGGATTGCTGGCCGCGGCGGAATACGGGATCGCGCTGGATCGGCTTGCCCTGATCCCGCAGCCGGGGCAGGCGTGGGCGAGTGTGGTGGCCGCGCTGGTGGACGCCTTCGATGTGGTAGCGATCCGACCAGCTGGCCCGGTTCCACCCGGCCTGGCCAGCCGGTTGACCGCGCGGCTTCGCAAGCACGGCGGGGTCCTGGTCAGCCTCGGCCCATGGGAGGGTGCCGATCTCCGGCTGACCGCGGTGGACGAGCGGTGGGACGGGCTCGACCAGGGGCACGGCCGGTTGCGTGCGCGCCAGGTGCGGGTGCGGGTCGGTGGCCGTCGCGGGGTGGCAATCGCTCCCCGAGACGAGTGGGTATGGCTGCCGGCGCCCGGCGGTGGAGTGGCCCCGGCACCGGCTCGGGTCCGCGTGCTCGAAGCGGTCTAGACCGTGCGCACGATCTCGCTGTGGTGCCCGGACTGGCCGGTCGTGGCGGCCGCCGCCGCAGTGGCCACTCCGGCACAAGAGCCGATTGCGGTGGTCGACTCCGGCCTGGTGCTGGCGTGCTCGGCTGCGGCCAGAGAGCACGGGGTCCGCCGCGGTGCCAAGATCAGGGAGGCGCAGACCCGCTGCCCGCACCTGGTCGTGCTCCGGCACGACCCGATCGTGGAGGCGCGCACGTTCGAGCCGGTGGTGGCCGCGCTCGAGGAGCTCACCCCGCGGGTTGCCATCCTGCGCCCCGGGCTGTGTGCGGTCCGGGCCCGCGGTCCGGCCCGTTACTTCGGGAGTGAGCTGGCCGCCGCCGAGCAGCTGGCTGCCGCGGTGGCCGCACTCGGCATGGAGTGCCGGGCCGGCGTCGCCGACGGCGTGTTCACCGCCACCCTGGCCGCACGCAGCGTGGCAGTTGCCGAGTCCACCGAGCTGGCCCTCGTGGTGCCCGACGAGGGTGACGCGCAGTTCCTGGCCTCGTTGCGGATCGACGTGCTGGATCGGCCGGAGCTGGTCGACCTGCTCCGCCGGCTGGGCATCCGCACCCTGGGCGCCTTTGCCGCCCTTCCATCCCGGGACGTGCTGGCCCGGTTCGGTTCGGACGGGGCCCGCGCACATCGGTTGGCCTGCGGTATCGACGAACGACCGATCGGAGTGCATCGAGCCCCCACCGATCTGGCCGTCCAGCGTGAGGTCAACCCGCCGATCGACCGGATCGACACCGCTGCCTTCCTGGCTGCCGCGATGGCCGACGAGCTGGCCGCCGCCCTAGCGGTGCGCGGGTTGGCCTGCGCCTGCCTGGATATCGAGGTCAGCACCGAGCACGGTCCGCAGCTGCACCGGCAGTGGCGGCACGAAGGGCCGATGTCGGCCGACGACATCGCCGACCGGGTGCGCTGGCAGCTCGAGGGCTGGGCCAACACCCGGGCCTTCGGCAACACCAGCGCCGGTGGGATCACGCTGCTGCGGCTGGAGCCGGCCGAGACGGTTGCGGCCGGGGTCTACCAGGAGGGTCTGTGGGGTGGGCTGGGTGAGCAGGGCGAACGGGCCCGCCGGGCCATCACCCGGGTGCAGAGCTTGCTCGGGCAGAAGGCCGTGCTCTCCGCTGTCCCGAGTGGGGGCTACGGTCCGGCCGACCGGATCCAGTTGGTGCCGTGGGGAGACGAGCGGGTGCCAGCCAGGGAAGCCGATGCGCCCTGGCCCGGTCATCTGCCCGCGCCCTCCCCGGCCACCGTGCTCACCGAGCCTCGACCGGCCGCGGTCACCGATGCCGGCGGCGAGCCGGTCGGGGTGACCGGGCGCGGCACGATCACGGCTCCCCCGGTCACCGTCCGGGTCGCCGACGCGCCCGATGCCCGGGTGCTCGGTTGGGCCGGGCCGTGGCCGGTGGAGGAGCGCTGGTGGGATCGGCAGGCCGCCCGCCGGGTGGCCCGGGTCCAGGTGGTGACCGAGGCCGGCGGGTTGCTCCTGCTGGTCGAGAACCGCCGCTGGTGGGTGGAGGCCAGGTATGACTGAACCGGCTCGGCAAATTCGCCTGACCTCCCGTGCAACCTCCGGGGTGTCCCGACCACCACGACGTCCGTGCCCTGCGCGCGGACTGCCACCACGGTTCGCGCGCAGATCGACGTGGCCGCACCTGGCCAGATCTCACTAGGCAATGGGCTACAACAACCCACCGGTTCCCTGGTCCGAGCTGGAGCGCCGGCTGTCCGGCCGGCGCCCGGGTGGTCCGCCCTTCTCCGGTGACGGTGGGGACAGCCCGGCCTGGACCTCGATCCGCCCGCCCTACGATCCACCGGTCTCGCAACGCCCCACTCCCCCGCCGCCGGACACCGTGGTTCCCTACGCGGAGTTGCACTGCCACTCCAACTTCAGCTTCCTCGACGGGGCCAGCCACCCGGAAGAGCTGGTCGAGACCGCGGTCACGCTCGGCCTGCACGCGATCGCGCTGACCGACCACGACGGGCTGTACGGGGTGGTCCGGCTGGCCGAAGCCGCCGCCGCATACCAGGTCAAAACCATCTTTGGTGCCGAGCTGTCGCTCGAGCTGACCAGGCCGCAGGCCGGTGAGGCCGATCCGGAGGGCCGGCACCTGCTGGTGCTGGCCCGCGGCACCGAGGGTTACCACCGGCTGGCCGGTGCGATCACCGAGGGCCAGCTTGCCGGCCGGGAGAAGGGCAAGCCGGTCTACGACCTGGATCGGCTGGCCGAGCAGGCCGGCGGGCACTGGCTCATCCTCACCGGCTGCCGCAAGGGTCTGGTGCCGCACGCGCTGCTCGATCCGGATGGTGGCGGCCCCGAGGCGGCGGCACGCGAGCTGGATCGGTTGGTCGCGTTGTTCGGGCCGGGCAACGTGGCCGTTGAGCTCTGGGACCACGGCTACCCGCAGGACTGCGAGCGCAACGACGCGCTGTTCCAGCTGGCCACCGAGGCCGGGCTGCCGGTGGTCGCGACCAACAATGTGCACTACGCCGCTCCCAGCCGGCGCCGGCTGGCCACCGCGCTGGCCGCGGTGCGGGCCAGGCGCAGCCTGGACGGTCTGGACGGTTGGCTGCCCGCCGCCGGCACCGCGCACCTGCGGACCGGCGCGGAGATGACCGAGCGGTTCGCCCGCTATCCGGGCGCGGTGGCCGCGACCGTGGCCTACGCCGACGAGCTCGCGTTCAACCTGCGCAAGGCCTCCCCTCGGCTGCCGAAGCTGAAGCGGCCGGACCGGCACGGGACCGACGCGGAGTGGTTGCGTGCGCTGGTGTTCGAGCGGGCGCCGGCCAAATACGGCACGTTCGACGAGCATCCGGCCGCCTACATGCGGCTGGACAGCGAGCTGAAGGTGATCGAGGAGAAGGAGTTTCCCGGCTACTTCTTGATCGTCTACGACATCGTCCAGAAGTGCATCGACCTCAAGATCTTGTGTCAAGGCCGCGGCTCGGCGGCCAGCTCCGCGGTCTGTTACGTGCTCGGGATCACCGCGGTCGACGCGGTGAAATACGAGCTGCCGTTCGAGCGGTTCATCGCCACCACCCGCGAGGAAGAGCCGGACATCGACATCGACATCGAGTCCGACCGGCGCGAGGAGATCATCCAGTACGTCTACGACGAGTACGGCCGGGACAAGGCCGCGCAGGTCTGCAACGTCATCACGTACCGGCCGAAGATGGCGGTCCGGGACATGGCCAAGGCGCTCGGCTATAGCACCGGCCAGCAAGATGCCTGGTCCAAGCAGATCGACTCCTGGGGTCCGCTGGTGACCACCGAGGACGTCCCGGTCGAGGTGGTGGAGCTCGCCGGTGGGCTGCTGAAGTTCCCCCGGCACCTGGGCATCCACTCCGGCGGGATGGTGCTCACCGATCGCCCGGTCGGCGAGGTCTGCCCGATCGAGTGGGCCCGGATGGCCGACCGCAGCGTGCTGCAGTGGGACAAGGACGACTGCGCCGCGATGAAGCTGGTGAAGTTCGACCTGCTCGGGCTCGGCATGCTCTCCGCGTTGAAATACACCTTCGATCTCGCGCGGGAGTTCTGCGGCGACTCGCTCGCGCTCGACACCGTGCCCAAGGAGGAGAAGGCCGTCTACGACATGCTCTGCCGGGCCGACTCGATCGGGGTGTTCCAGGTGGAGAGCCGGGCGCAGATGGCCACCCTGCCCAGGCTGCGGCCACGGAAGTTCTACGACCTGGCCATCGAGGTAGCGCTGATCAGGCCGGGGCCGATCCAGGGCGGCTCGGTGCATCCGTACATCCGGCGCAAGAACGGCCAGGAGCCGATCACTTCGCTGCATCCGCTGCTCGACGACGTGCTGGCGCGCACGCTGGGAGTGCCGCTGTTCCAGGAGCAGCTGATGCAGATGGCGATGAAGGCCGGCGGCTGCTCCGGCGACGACGCCGATCTGCTGCGCCGGGCGATGGGCTCCAAGCGTGGGCTGGAGAAGATCGAGCGGCTGAAGACGAAGCTCTACGACGGGATGGCTCGCAACGGCATCACCGGTGACCTCGCCGACGACATCTACGATAAAATCGCCGCGTTCGCCAACTTCGGCTTCGCCGAGTCGCATTCGATCAGCTTTGCGCTGCTGGTCTACGTCAGCTCGTGGCTCAAGCTGCACTACCCGGCCGCGTTCCTGGCCGCGCTGCTGCGCGCCCAGCCGATGGGGTTCTACTCGCCGCAGACCCTGGTGGCCGACGGGCGCCGGCACGGGGTCGAGGTGCGCGGCGTCGACATCAACCTGTCCGCAACCGCGGCCACGCTGGAGCCAGTGGCTGATGGCGCTCCCCTGCCACCGCTCGTGCTGGACTGCCTCGATCAGCATGACGAGATAAACCAGGACGATCCGGAGCCGTTCGACCCGGCCGCGCCGTATGACCCGCAGGCGCACCGCCGCGACCGCGGGTGCGCGGTCCGGCTCGGGCTGTCCTCGGTCCGCACCATCGGCACCGAGCTCGCCGACCGGATCGTGGCCGGGCAGCCGTACCTGTCGATGTCCGACCTGGTCCGCCGGATCGGGCTGACCGCCGGGCAGCTGGAGGCGCTGGCCTCGGCCGGAGCGTTCAGCTGCTTCGGGCTGAGCCGGCGAGAAGCGCTGTGGACCGCCGGCGCAGTTGCCCAGGAACGGCCGGATCACCTGGACGGGATCCACGTGCCGGTGACGGTGCCGGACCTGCCGCCGATCACCCCGTCCGAGCAGACCATGATCGACTTGTGGGCACTTGGCGTGTCGCCGGACAGCTACCCCACCCAGCACATCCGGGCGTCGCTGGACGAGCTCGGCGTAGTCCCGGCCGCCGGGCTGCTCTCGGTAGAGCACGGCCGGCGAGTGCTGGTCGGCGGCATCGTCACGCACCGGCAGCGGCCGTCCACAGCGGGCGGGACCACGTTCATGAACCTGGAGGACGAGACCGGGCTGATCAACGTGATCATCTCGCGGGCCGTCTGGGAGCGGAACGCCAAGGTGGCTCGAGGCTCGGCAGCGCTACTGATCCGCGGCCGGCTGGAACGGGCCGAGGGGGTCGTGAACGTCATCGCCGAATCGCTGCGCCGGCTCCCGCTCTCGGTGTCCCGGATGTCGCGCGATTTCCACTGATTCGCGGGTCCTTGGCTAGCCCCGCGGTCCCTACCCATGTTTCGCAGGTAGACGGGAATCCCCGACACACGACGGGAATTCCCGACAGGCGACGGGGATTCCCGACCACTCCAGCAACCACACCCGGACCTCCCCGGACCAGCCAGGGCAAACCCGACCGGCGGCTTGCCGATCTTCCGCCAATGATTTTGTGACCCGCGTTCACCGGCTGCTACCATCGGTCGCGCTACGCGCCGCTAGCTCAACTGGCAGAGCAGCGGACTCTTAATCCGCGGGTTCGGGGTTCGAGTCCCTGGCGGCGCACCCGTGATCATGCCCATGACCTGCGCGTTCTCCATTCTGGGAGGCGCGCTGTTTGGT
>JAKEEW010000253.1 GCA_022616375.1 Sporichthyaceae bacterium | reverse complement strand
GCGACCGCGGCCAGCCAGGCCGAGCACGCGGTGACCACCGCGGCGAGCGGCGCGGCCCAGACCAGTGCCTGGTTGCTGATCGCGCTGCCGCTGCTCGGCGCAACGGTGCTGCTGCTCGGCGGCCGGCGCACCGATCGGTGGGGTCATTGGCTCGGGGTCGCTACCGCGCTGGCCAGCTTCGCCTGCGCGGTGGCGCTGTTTGTCTCGCTGCTGGGGTTGCCGGCCGACGGCCGCAGCCGCAGCCTGCACCTGTTCGACTGGATCCAGGTCGGCTCGCTGAACGTGAACCTCGGCCTGCTGCTCGACCCGCTGTCGGTCAGCTTCGCGCTGCTCATCACCGGAGTCGGCTCGCTGATCCACATCTACTCGGTCGGCTACATGAGCCACGACCCGCACCGGCGCCGGTTCTTCGCCTACCTGAACCTGTTCCTGGCCGCGATGCTGCTGCTGGTGCTGGCCGACAACTTCCTGACCCTGTACGTCGGCTGGGAGGGCGTCGGCCTGGCGTCCTACCTGCTGATCGGGTTCTGGCACTACAAGCCGCCGGCCGCGGCCGCCGCCAAGAAGGCGTTCGTGGTGAACCGGGTGGGCGACTTCGGCCTGGCCATCGCGATCTTCCTGATGTTCAAGACCTTCGGCGCACTCGACTTCGCGACCGTGTTCGGCTCGGCCGAGGGAGCGGGCCGGACCACGCTCACCGTGATCGGGTTGCTGCTGCTGCTCGGCGCCTGCGGCAAGTCCGCCCAGGTGCCGTTGCAGTCCTGGTTGCTCGACGCGATGGAGGGCCCGACCCCGGTCTCGGCACTGATCCACGCCGCGACCATGGTGACCGCCGGGGTCTACCTGATCGTCCGGGCTAACCCGATCTTCAACCTGGCTCCGGACGCGCAGACCGCGGTGCTCGTGGTCGGTGCGGTCACGCTACTGGCCGGAGCGATCATCGGGTGCGCGAAGGACGACATCAAGAAGGCGCTGGCCGCCTCGACGATGAGCCAGATCGGCTACATGGTGCTGGCCGCCGGTCTCGGCCCGGCCGGGTACGCGTTCGCGATCATGCACCTGCTGACCCACGGCTTCTTCAAGGCCGGGCTGTTCCTCGGTGCCGGTTCGGTCATGCACGGCATGAACGACGAGGTGGACATGCGCCGCTACGGCGGGCTGGCTCGGGTGATGCCGATTACCGCGATCACGTTCGGGCTCGGTTATCTGGCCATCCTCGGCGTCCCACCGTTCTCCGGGTTCTTCTCCAAGGACAAGATCATCGAGGCGGCATTCAACGCCGGCGGGAGCCGCGGCTGGATTCTCGGCGGTGCGGCCCTGCTCGGCGCCGGGATCACGGCGTTCTACATGTCCCGCGTGATGCTGATGACCTTCTTCGGACAGCGGCGGTGGGCCCCGGACGCGCACCCCCACGAGTCGCCGTCGTCGATGACCGCGCCGATGGTGCTGCTCGCGATCGGATCGATCGGCGCCGGCGCGTTCCTCGCGGTCGGCGACCGGTTCGCCCGCTGGCTGGAGCCGGTGGTCGGGGAGCACCACGTCGGCGAGCACGTGCTGACCCCGACCACGGTCACCGCGATGACGCTGAGCGTGGTGGCGATCGGTCTGCTGTTCGCCTGGTTCCAGTACGGTCGCCAGCCGGTGCCGCAGGTGTCGCCGATCGGCTCGCCGTTCACCCGTGCCGCCCGCCGGGACCTCTACGGCGACGCGTTCAACGAGGCCACGTTCATGCGCCCGGGCCAGTACCTGACCAGGTTGCTGGTGTTCCTGGACAACCGTGGCGTGGACGGGCTGGTCAACGGTCTGGCCGCGCTGATCGGCGGCTCGTCCGGCCGGTTGCGCCGGCTGCAGACCGGGTTCGTGCGCAGCTACGCCCTGTCCATGTTTGGCGGTGCGGCCCTCGTGGCCGTCGCCCTGCTCCTGGTGAGGCTGTAAGTGACCGACTTCCCGTGGCTCACCGTGCTCGGTGCGGTTCCGCTGTTCGGCGCCGTCGCGGTCATGCTCACCTCCAAGGAGCGGCCCGAGCTGGCCAAGCGGGCCGCATTGGTGGCCTCGCTGGTCACCGCCGGACTCGCGATCGCGATGGCGACCCAGTTCAAGACCGGGGCCGTGGGCTACCAGTTCGTCGAGAAGCATCAGTGGATTCCGGAGTTCGGGGTCAACTACGCGCTCGGCGTGGACGGGATCGCGCTGGTCCTGATCGCGCTGGCCACGATCCTGGTGCCGATCGTGATCCTGGCCTCCTGGCACGATGCCGACCCGCTCGCGCCCGGCGGCGCGCACGCGGTCCGGGCCGCCGGCGACCCACCGCCCAGGCGCCCGGTGCGCACGTTCTTCGCGCTGATCCTGATCCTCGAGACGATGATGATCGGGGTCTTCGCGGCCACCGACATCTTCCTGTTCTACGTGTTCTTCGAAGCGATGTTGATCCCGATGTACTTCCTGATCGGCAGCTTCGGCGGCCCGCGCCGCTCCTACGCGGCGGTGAAGTTCCTGCTCTACAGCCTGTTCGGTGGCCTGCTCATGCTGGCCGCGGTGATCGGTCTGTATGCGGTGGCGCGCAACCAGCTGGGCTCCGAGAACGCGACGTTCGACCTGCCCACGCTGGCCGCCGCGATCAAGGACGGCACGCTGGTCATCGATCCGGTCGTGGAGAAGCTGCTGTTCGCCGGGTTCTTCATCGCGTTCGCGATCAAGGCGCCGCTGGTGCCGTTCCACACCTGGCTCCCGGACGCCGCGGCCGAGGCGACCCCGGGCAGCGCGGTGCTGCTGGTCGGCGTGCTGGACAAGGTGGGCACGTTCGGGATGCTGCGCTACTGCCTGCTGCTGTTTCCGGCCGCGTCGCAGTTCTTCACCCCGCTGGTGATCGTGCTGGCCGTGGTCGGGATCCTGTACGGCGCGCTGCTGGCGATCGGCCAGACCGACATCAAACGGCTGATCGCCTACACCTCGATCAGCCACTTCGGGTTCATCGCGCTGGGCGTGTTCGCGCTGACCACGCAGGCGCAGTCCGGCTCGACTCTGTACATGGTCAACCACGGCTTCTCCACCGCCGCGCTGTTCCTGATCGCCGGGTTCCTGATCGCCCGGGGCGGGTCCCGGCTGATCTCGGACTACGGCGGGGTGCAGTCGGTCGCCCCGATCCTGGCCGGCACGTTCCTGGTCGCCGGCCTGTCCGCGCTGTCGCTGCCCGGCCTGTCCAGCTTCGTGTCGGAGTTCCTGGTGCTGGTCGGCACGTTCCCGAAATACCAGGTCGCCGCCGTGCTGGCCACGCTCGGAGTGATCCTGGCCGCGATCTACGTGCTCTGGCTCTACCAGCGCGCGATGAACGGGCCGGTGGCCGGCCGGGCTCGCGGGATCAGCGACCTGAACCGGCGCGAGGTCTGGGCGGTGGTGCCGCTGCTCGCGGTCATCGTCGCGCTCGGGGTCTATCCCAAGCCCGTTCTTGACGTGATCAATCCCGCGGTAACCAGGACGCTCGAGCACGTCGAGGTGACCGACCCGGCGCCGACCGTGAACACCTCGGCCAGCACGGAGGGGACCCAACCGTGAGTCTGCTGTCGACTCTCGCCGCGCAAAGCGAGATCAAGGCGCCGGTCATCGAATACCGCGAGATCGCGCCGATGCTGATCGTGTTCGGCGCGGCCGTGCTAGGGGTGCTGATCGAGGCGTTCGCGCCGCGGTCGGTTCGCCGTGGCGCCCACCTGGTGATCTCCCTCGGCGCCTTGGTCACTGCGTTCGTCACGATTGTCGGAGTGCCCGGCACCGACTACCGCGGCCTGCGCGGGGTCGGCAACGTGGCGGCTGAGGGTGCGCTCGGTATCGACGGACCCGGGCTGTTCTTGCAGGGCCTGATCCTGGTGCTGTCCCTGGTCGCGGTGCTGCTGGCGGCCGAACGCGGGTTGGACGGCGACGAGCCGTTCGTCGCACAGGCCTCGGCGGTGCCCGGCTCGTCCGCGGAGCGCGCCGCGACCAGGACCGGGGTGAGCCAGACCGAGGTGTTCCCGCTGCTGCTGTTCGCGGTCGGCGGCATGCTCATGTTCGTCGTGGCCAATGACCTGATCACGATGTTCGTCGCGCTCGAGGTGCTCTCGCTGCCGCTGTACCTACTGTGTGGGCTGGCCCGGCGTCGCCGGTTGCTGTCCCAGGAAGCGGCGCTGAAGTACTTCCTGCTCGGTGCATTCTCGTCGGCGTTCTTCGTATACGGGATCGCGCTGCTGTACGGCTACGCCGGCACGATGCGGCTGTCCGGGATCGCCGACGCGATCTCCGGGCACTGCGACGCGATCGCGGTCGGCGGCCAGTGCGAGACGGTCATCGCGGCCGGCAGCAGTGACGCGCTGCTGCTGATCGGGATGGCGCTGGTCGCGGTCGGGTTGCTGTTCAAGATCGGCGCGGTGCCGTTCCACGTCTGGAAGCCGGACGTCTACCAGGGCGCGCCCACCCCGATCACCGGTTTCATGGCGGCCGCGACCACGGTGGCCGCGTTCGGCGCGCTGGTCCGGGTGTTCTACGTCGCGTTCTACGACATGCGTTGGGACTGGCGCCCGGCGATGTGGGCGGTGGCGATCCTGACCATGCTGATCGGGGCGATCGTGGCCATCACCCAGACCGACATGAAGCGGATGCTGGCGTACTCCTCGATCGCGCACGCCGGATTCATCCTGACCGGTCTGGTCGCGACCAGCCGGGACGGTCTGTCCGCGACGCTGTTCTACCTGGCCGCCTACGGGTTTATCACGCTCGGCGCGTTCGCGGTGATCACGCTGGTCCGGGACGCGGGCGGCGAGGCCACCCACCTGTCCCGGTGGGCCGGCCTTGGCAAGCGCTCCCCGCTGATCGCCGGGGTCTTCGCGTTGTTCCTGCTCGCGTTCGCCGGCATCCCGCTGACCAGCGGGTTCACCGCGAAATACAGCGTGTTCCTGGCCGCGGTGGACGGCGGTGCCACCCCACTGGTCATCATCGGGTTGGTGTCGAGTGCGATCGCGGCGTTCTTCTACGTGCGGGTCATCGTGCTCATGTTCTTCTCCGATCCGCCGGCCACCGCGCCCACGGTCGCGTTCCCGAGCGCGCTGACCGTAGTTGCGGTGACCATTGGGCTGACCGTTACGGTGTTTCTCGGCGTTTTCCCGCAGCCGGTGCTCGACCTGGCCAGCGGGCTCGGACCGTTCGTCCGCTGATGCCACTGTCCAGCAGAAGGGCCCGCGTCGTGAACAGCCCGTTCGAGGTCAGCCAGATCGATCCCGTGCTGGAGTCGGACATGCGGTCCGGGCTGGAGGCGGTCGAGACGCTGCTGCGGGACACGGTCAAAAGCGACTTCCCGCTGCTGAACTCATCCGCGCGGCATCTGGCCGAGGCCGGTGGCAAGCGGTTCCGGCCGCTGCTCGTGCTGCTCACGGCCCAGTTCGGCGATCCGGATGCGCCCGGCGTGGTGCCGGCCGCGGTGGTGGTCGAGCTGACCCATCTCGGCACGCTGTACCACGACGACGTGATGGACGAGGCAACCCTGCGCCGCGGAGCGCCGTCGGCGAACTCGCGCTGGGACAACTCGGTAGCGATCCTCACCGGTGACTTCCTGTTTGCCCGGGCCTCCGACCTGCTGGCCGATCTCGGTGCGGACGCGGTCCGGATCCAGGCCCGCACGTTCGAGCGGCTGGTCTCCGGCCAGATCCGGGAGACCGTCGGACCCGCCGACGGCGAGGACGCGATCGGGCACTACCTGACCGTGGTCGCAGACAAGACCGGTTCGCTGTTCTCCACCTGTAGCCGGTTCGGTGCGCTGCTGTCAGGTGCTCCGGAGCCGACCGTGGACCTGCTCACCCAGTTCGGCGAACGGATCGGGATCGCGTTCCAGCTGGCCGACGACGTGCTCGACGTGGCCAGCGACTCGGCCGATCTGGGCAAGACGCCGGGCACCGACCTACGCGAGGGGATCGCCACCTTGCCGGTGCTGTACATGCTCGCGGCGAACGACTCCGCCGACGAGCGGCTACGGATGCTGCTGGCCGGCGGTCTGCGCGACGACGGCGAGCACGCGGAAGCGCTCGAACTGCTGCGTGCACACCCGGCGATGGGGCAGGCCAGGGCGGACGCCAGGCGTTGGGCCGACGACGCCCGGGCCGTGCTCGCCCCACTGCCGCACATCCCGGCCCGCCGCGCCCTCGAGGCGCTGTGCGACCTGGTTGTCTCCCGAACTGGCTAGGCCTTGGCCTTCGGTCGATGATCAAGGCGTGCTTGAACGGTGGGCGGGCGTGTCCCGACCACGCCCGGGTTCCGCTGACGCCGGAGGCGCTTGCCGCCGACACCGCCGCGTGTGCCGACGCGGGAGCCGGGGCGGTGCACGTGCATCCACGGGACGGCTCCGGGCGGGAAACGCTCGACGCCGGCGCGGTTGACGCCGACGCCGACGCGGCGCTGGCATCGGCCCACGCGGTGATCGCCGCGTTGCCGGCCGGCGGACCGCCGATGCTGCTGCATGGCGACGGCGGCTGCTGCTGGCCGGTGCTGCGCGAGGCGTTGCGGCTCGGTCTGGACACCCGGATCGGGCTGGAGGACACCCTGGTCATGCCCGACGGTTTCCCGGCTCCCGGCAATGCCGCCCTGGTAGTGGCGGCCACCGGAATCTAGTTGCCGTCCCGGCCGGCCGGAGCTTCAATGCCGGCAGGCGTACTCCGGCCGAGAGGCGAGGAGGTGAGGGTGGACGGCAAGCGTTGCACGGTGCTGGTGACCGGCTGACAGGGGACGACGCCGATGCCAGTGCGGCTGGGATGACACCTACCGGTGGGAGGCGGGGAAGCCCGCTGCACAGTGGCCGAGACAAATCCACAACCTCGGTCGTGGTCCGGATTCAGGGATGCGACAGGCCCTGATGAAGCAGGAACTGGAAGTAATCGCCGACCCGAGAGGAACGGCGGTGAATCGGTCCCTCGTCCAGCCAAGCCTGGGTCCTTCGGGAAGAGCACACGGAACCCTGCGCCCCGAGTTGAAGATCCCTTCAACCCGGAGGCACAGCCATCACCAGAGCCGCCCAGAACCAGGGCTTTGTCTGTGAGAACTGCGGCACCACGGTGGCGCCGCTGAACAACGGGAGCTACCGCAACCACTGCCCGGTGTGTCTGTACTCGGTGCACCTGGACGTCCGTCCCGGCGATCGGGCGGCCGGCTGCGCTGGCCTGATGCGGCCGGTCGAGCTGTCCTACCGGTCCGCCAAGGGTCAGGTCTTGCTGCACCGGTGCGAGCGGTGCGGCCAGGTCCAACCGAACCGGGTCGCCGTGGACTGCGCGCAGCCGGACGACCTGGACGCGTTAGTGCGGGTCCTGCACGGGCTCGGGTAGTTCGGGGGTCTGTGGTGGCCGGACGCGCCTACCGTGTCCGGCCGCCACCGGCCCGGGACGTGTTGGTGTCCGCGCCGGACGGGAGGAGTTCCCGACGGTGCCGTCGATTCCCGTCCAGGACGTCGATTCCCGTCCAGGACGTCGATTCCCGACGGTGCCGTCGATTCCCGTCCAGGACGTCGATTCCCGGCAGGTTGCGAGCGGGCACGCGCGGCCGGCTACCCCGCGACGTAGCTCCACTCGTGCGCGCTGCCCTCGTGGAGCCCGGCGTAGATGCGATCGCGCAACGTGTTGGCCTGCACCGCGGTCAAGGTCCGGTGCAGGTCGCGGAGAACGACCCGGAGCAGCACGTTCTTCTGCCCGGGCCGCAGGCCCATCCGGGTCCGGGACGACTCCGGCAGGTCGGCGTACCCGGTCTCGCCAAGCACGCGTACCTCCTCGACCGTGCCGGCATCCACGCCGAGCAATGCCCTGACCCGGTCACCGAGCAACTCGGCGTCGAGATCGGCCGATACCGCGAGGGACAGGTCGCGGCGGATCGCGGGCATCGCGGACACCGGCCGGTACGGCGCGAGATCGGCCAGCTGTTCCGCCACCCGCGGATCGGTCGCGCGCAGTAGCCGGATGTCGTCGATGCCCTTGGCCAGCATGGTGAGCCGATCGAGGCCGAGGCCCATCGCCAGCCCGCTCGCGCCTGCCGGGAGACCGGCACCGGACAGCACCTCGGGATGCGCTAGGCCGCATTCGCCGATCTCGACGTCCTCCGCCTCGTCCCGGACGTAGATCTCACGCCCGGCCAGCGTGTACGGGTGCGGATTCGGCACGGTGTACCAAGTCCGGCCCGGCAGCACCGCGGATACCACCGCACCGATCATCGCGACCAGGTCGGCGTCGGTGAGCGCGGGGCCGGACGAGCGGATCCGCCATAGGTCGAGCTGGTGCGGCTCGCCGACATGGTGCCGGTCGATGACATCGCGCCGATAACACAGGCCAGGCACGCTGTAGAGCACCTCGTGCCGTCCGGCGATCGCGTGTTCGGAGAGCAGCCAGGGGATCCGGGCGGACGTGTGCGACCGCAGCATCCGGCCATCGGCCAGGTAGCGGCTGTAGCGGCGATCCCTGGTGACCGCGTCCGCGTCGAAACGCAGCCGGTCGTAGTTGTCGGCCACGGTGACCACGCGGGATCCGTGGTCGCGCTGGACGGGTACGCCGGCGGCGGTGCCGACGGCATGCTCGAGTGCGTCGAGCACGAGCTGGATCGCGTGCTCGCCGGCTGCCGGATCGGTGAGGTCTCGGATCGACAGCGCCTGGGTTAGTTGATCATCGGTTAGGGCTTCGGCTGACATGGTTTCCTCGCAGGCAGGTCTGGGCGGTTGGGCGGGACATAGCAACGCCCCCGGGTCGACCGGGGGCGGGTCCGCGCACCTGCGAGGTGCTGGTCCTGGCGTCAGCGCGCCGTCATCGGCCCTACGGTCGTCCGGGGGCGGCTAAATCGGCGCACTGGATGGCTCACCCGTCCAGTATCCGCACCCGAAACCGGATCAAGCAAATGAAATGGGCGCTCCACCTGCTCGACCAGGTGATCACCCGGTCGGCCGATCCCTCTAGGGCGTGCCGCGGCGGCCGTACCACCATGGCACGGTCGGGAACCGCCCGGCGCCGACCCCGATGGATGTCGTCATGCGCAGGAAGACGCCACTGGCCGCCGCCGCTGCCGTCGCGCTGTGGACCGCGTGGCGGGTTCATCAGCGGCAGCGCCAAGCGGCCGCACCGCCGGTGCAACCAGCGTTGCCGCCGGCTGCCCCACCCCTGGCAGTCCCGGCGCCTGCCCACGTGACCCCCAGTCCGGCGATCCAGGCCTCCGACCCGGATCCGGATCCGTTGACGGTGCCGAGCTGGGTGCAGCCCACGCTGGCCTCGCCGAGCCCGCCACCAAGCCCGCCCCCACCGCAGTACCGGCCGCCGTACCGACCCGCGTACACCGGGGGCTACCCGCCGGGTTACCCGGTCGTCCGGGCCAAGCCGATCCGGACCGGCTGGATCGGTCTGATGGCCGGCTGCCTGACCATCGGGCTGTGGGCGGCCTGGCTGATGTACCAGGGGCTGGGCGCGACCGCGCCGCCGGCGCCGAGCGACGCCGCACTGTCCGCGCCGGTTGGCAATGAGCTGGTCGCCCAGCCAGGGATCGACCCGATCCCGGAGCCGGCGGTGACCACCCAGGCCGCCGCCATCCCGGCGCCCAGCCCCACTTCGGCCGACACGGCAACTGCGTCAACCACCCCTACTTCATCACCGGAGCCGGCACCAAGCGGAGTACCAACCACGACCGCGCCGACCGACCGCCCGGTCCGGATCTCCGGACCTAACCCGCTGAGCTTTTCCAAGCCGCAGCGGCTGGTGGTGCCCGCGCTACGGATCAACGCGGCGCTCACCTCGGTCGGGATCACCTCGGATGGCCACCTCGGCGTTCCGCCGGTGGATCAGCCGAGACTGGCCGGTTGGTACCAGCGGGGGGTCAGCCCGGGCCAGCAGGGCACCGCGCTGATCCTCGGGCACGTCGACACCAAGCAGGGCCCCGCGGTGTTCTACGGCCTGGCCGCGCTCAAGCCCGCGGACACCATCGAGGTGACCAGGGCCGACGGAACGATCGCGACGTTCACCGTCGACGGCGTGCGGGTCTACTCCAAGGCCGACTTCCCGGCCAGGAAGGTGCTGGCCCCGACCGGGCGGCCGGAGCTACGGCTGGTGACCTGCGGCGGCCCGTACAGCAAGGAGACCGGCTACACCTCGAACGTGGTGATCTACGCGCACTACACCGGGAGCAAGCGGGTTGCCGAGACTGAGCCGGACGGACCGGACGCCTAGACCCCGACCGGGTGCCAGACCGTCTTGGTCTCGACGAAGTCCACGATCCGGTCCAACCCCTCGGCCTCCGGCCCGGTCCAGGACGGTTCCTTGGCCGCCGGCCGGTGTACCCGCTTGAGGTTTTCCGCCGCGGCCTGCTCGAGCTCGGCGGCCAGATCCGGATGCCCGGCCACCCCGGCCAGCTCGATCCCGTTGACGTCCATGTGCGAGGCCAGCCATGGCGCCACCTCGGCGACCCGGCCGGTGAGCAGGTTGACCACGCCACCCGGCAGGTCGGAGGTGGCCAGCACTTCGGCGAGGGTGATGGCCGGCAGCGGGCGCTCCTCGCTGGCCAGCACGACCGCGGCGTTCCCACTCACGATCACCGGAGCGAGCACCGAGACCAGGCCGAGCAGCGAGGACTGCTGCGGCGCGATCACCGCGACCACGCCGGTCGGCTCCGGGGTGGAGAAGTTGAAGTAGGGCCCGGCGACCGGGTTGGACGAGCCGTACACCTGCGCGATCTTGTCCGACCACCCCGCGTACCAGACCCAGCGGTCGACCGCGGCGTCCACGGCCGCCTTGGCCCGGTTCGCGGACAGCCCCTCACCGGTGACCAGCTCGTCGACGAACTGGTCGCGGCGACCCTCCAGCATCTCCGCGATCCGGTAGAGGACCTGGCCGCGGTTGTAGGCAGCGGCCGCGGACCAGCCGGGATAGGCCGCCCGGGCCGCCACGACCGCGTCCCGCGCGTCCTTGCGGGAGGCGAGCGCGGCATTGGCCAGGAACTGCCCCTTCGGAGTCGCGATCACGTAGGACCGGCCGGACTCCGAGCGCGGGAACTTGCCACCGATGTAGAGCTTGTAGGTCTTGCGTACCGGCACCCGGGACGCGCCACCGGACTCAGACGTCAAGGTAGGCCTCCAGACCGTGCCGGCCGCCCTCCCGGCCGTACCCGGATTCCTTGTAGCCGCCGAATGGCGACGACGGGTCGAACCGGTTGAAGGTGTTGGCCCACACCACGCCGGCGCGCAGCTGGCCGGCAATTGCCAGGATCCGTGAACCCTTGTCGGTCCACACTCCGGCGGACAACCCGTACGGGGTGTTGTTCGCCTTCTCCACCGCCTCGTCCGGGGTGCGGAACGTGAGCACCGAAAGGACCGGGCCGAAGATCTCCTCGCGGGCGATCCGGTGCGCCTGGGATACCCCGGTGAACACGGTCGGCGGGAACCAGAAGCCGCGGTCGGGCAGCTCGCACGGGGGCGACCAGCGCTGCGCGCCCTCGGCCACGCCCGCGTCGGACAGCTCCCGGATCCGCTCCAGCTGGGCGGCCGAGTTGATGGCGCCGATATCGGTGTTCTTGTCCAGCGGGTCGCCGACCCGCAGCGTGGTCAGCCGGCGCTTGAGCGAGGTGAGCACCTCGTCGTAGACCGACTCCTGGACCAGCAGCCGCGATCCGGCACAGCAGACGTGCCCCTGGTTGAAGAAGATCCCGTTGACGATGCCCTCGACCGCCTGGTCGATCGGCGCGTCGTCGAAGATGATGTTCGCGGCCTTCCCGCCAAGCTCTAGCGTGATCTTCTTCGGGCTGCCCGCCACCGACTTGGCGATCATCCGGCCGACCTCGGTGGAGCCGGTGAACGCGACCTTGTCCACGCCCGGATGCTCGACCAGCGCCCGGCCGGTGTCGCCCGCGCCGGTGATGATGTTCACCACACCCGGTGGAAGGCCGGCCTGCTGGCAGATCTCGGCGAAGACCACAGCGGTGAGCGGGGTGGTCTCGGCCGGCTTGAGCACCACCGTGTTGCCGGCCGCCAGGGCGGGCGCGATCTTCCAGGACAGCATCAGCAGCGGGAAGTTCCACGGGATGACCTGTCCGGCCACGCCCAGCGGCTTCGGGTCCGGACCGAATCCGGCGTAGGACAGCTTGTCCGCCCAACCCGCGTAGTAGAAGAAGTGCGCGGCCACCAGCGGGATGTCGACGTCGCGGGACTCCCGGATCGGCTTGCCGTTGTCCAGCGACTCGAGCACCGCGAGCTCGCGGGAACGCTCCTGCACGATCCGGGCGATCCGGTAGAGGTACTTGGCCCGGTCCGCCGGTCGCATCGGCCCCCAAGTGGTCTGGAACGCGGTCCGAGCGGCCGCGATCGCGCGGTCCACGTCCTGCGGCCCGGCTTCGGTGACCTCGGCCAGGACCTCCTCGGAGGCGGGCGAGATGGTCTTGAACGGGCGGCCGTCGATGCTGTCGACGAACTCGCCCCCGATGAACAGCCCGTACGAGGACTTGATGTCCACGATCGCCCGGGACTCGGGCGCCGGAGCGTAGTCGAACTTCATGCCGGCCATGATCATCAGTCCAGACGGTACTGAGGCAGAATCACATGTCCCAGCGTAGACGTCGCGCGGAGCTTGCCGACCAGGAGACGTCGTTCCAGGACATATCGATGGACGGGGTGGACGTGGCGCACGGCTATTGATCGCTCAGGAAGGTGGCGGCCAAGTTGCTGGGTTCGGGCCAGCTCTTGAGCCATCATGCATACATGGCGGGAGACCGTAAGGCAGCCGTGCGTACCCGTTCGCGCTCACTCTTATCGACGCTGCGGAGGTGTCCTAGCTGATGGCGTTCTCCCCTGCCATGACCGCTGCCCTGTCCGGCGCCACTGTCCGCCAGTTGGGCTATTGGCGGAAGGCAAGTCGTCGCGGGACCCTCCTCGTCCCCGAAATCAGCGTCCAGCCGTTGGTCCTGTATTCGTTTCGAGACATCGTCGCACTTCGATCATTCGTCTACCTCCGCCGCTCTCACTCGCTACAGGCGATTCGCAAGGCGGTCAATTCACTTCGGCAGCTTGGTGAGCAACAGCACGTGTCGACCTACAAGCTCGTCTCGACTGGTGACTCGATCGTTCTAGTGCAGGGCGATGAGCTGACCGAGCTCGCCGGCAAGCCGGGTCATCGAGTCATTGCGACGCTGTTGGAGATTCTCGAGCCTTTCTCGGCACGCGAGGGCGTCGTGGTGCCACGTCTGTTCAACCCGCGCCCCAATCTCGAGGTCGATCCTGATGTGCGCGGAGGTGTGCCCGTCATCGCCGGAACGCGGGTGCCGTACGACATCGTGGCCGGGCTGGTGAATGACGGGATGACTCTGGCGCAAATTCGCGAGTTTTACCCATCGGTCAGTGATGCTGCCGTGATCGACGCGGCCGACTTCGGGCGTTACGTGGACACGTTCACCGGTATCCGACGCGGTTCTGCGGTCGCATGAGCCATGGAGATCCTGCTTGACGAAGATGTTCCGGTGCCGCTCGGTCCTCTCCTGCAGCGGCTACTGCTGAACCATTTGATCAGGCACGCCCAAGATCTCGGTTGGAAGGGTAAGAAGGACTCGTACGTCTTCGCCGATGCCAGGCAGCACGGGTTCGAAGCGATCGTCACGAACGACAAGGGCCAGCTCAACGACCCCAGCTTTATGTGGTGCCCTTCGAAAGTCCGGGATGCACCACATCCGATATGCGCAGATGAACGGGATCGAGGGGCTCGCCCGGGCGGCCGGGGCAATCGTGGCTGCCATGCCAGCTGTCGTTCGTCATCTCGAGCAATGCGACGGCCAGCGGCTTGTGCTGATCAAGGCCATCGACCCGCGTGACCGGCTCGTGTCAGTGGATCCGCGGAGGAATCCACCGCCGTACTGGCGGAACTAGCCGGTCAGTCCAACGTGAAGTAGTCGGGGCCCGCATAGCGGCCGGTGGCCATCTTCTGCCGCTGCATCAGCAGGTCGTTGAGCAGGCTGGAGGCGCCGAGCCGGAACCAATCCGGGTCGAGCCAGTCGCTGCCGGCTGTCTCGTTGATCAGCACCAGGTAGCGGATGGCGTCCTTGCTGGTCCGGATGCCACCGGCCGGCTTGACCCCGATCATCGTGCCGGTGCTGTCCCGGTAGTCCCGGACCGCTTCGAGCATGATCAAGGTGACCGGTAGGGTGGCCGCCGGCTGGATTTTGCCGGTGCTGGTCTTGATGAAGTCGGCTCCGGCCAGCATCGCCAGCCAGGACGCCCGCCGGACGTTGTCGTAGGTCGCGAGCTCGCCGGTCTCCAGGATCACCTTGAGGTGAGCCGGCCCGGACGCCTGTTTGATCGCGACGATCTCGTCGTAGACCTTGAGGTACTGCCCGGCCAGGAAGGCGCCGCGGTCGATGACCATGTCGATCTCGTCGGCCCCGGCGGCGACGGCGTCCCTGGTGTCCTGCAGCTTGACCGCCAGGCTGGCCCGGCCGCTCGGGAAGGCGGTGGCCACGCTGGCCACCTTGACCGTCGAGCCGGCCAGATCGGCCTTCGCGTCGGCGATCAGGTCGGGGTACACGCAGACCGCAGCGACCGAGGGCGCGGTCGGGTCGGACGGATCCGGTCGGCGAGCCTTCGCGCACAGCGCCCGCACCTTGCCCGGGGTGTCCCGGCCCTCCAGCGTGGTCAGGTCGATCATGCGGATGGCGAGGTCGATGGCCTGCTGCTTGGCCGTGGTCTTGATCGACCGGGTAGCGAGCTTGGCCGCGCGCTCGTCCGCGCCGACCGCATCCACGCCGGGCAGGCCGTGCAGGAACCGCCGGAGCGACGCGTCGGATGACGCGATGTCCGCATGCCGGTCCGCCGGCGAGGTCGCCGTGCTGGTCACCCTCTGAGGATATCTGCCGTACTGCGCCGCACAATTCGCCCGTCTGTACCCTGTTCAGCGGGGTGAAGCCGGGGTGAAGCCGGGGTGGAGATCGCGACTGGCGGGGAGATTGGCCGGCTTTGGCTACTATCCACTCCCATGAGTAACGGCAACAGCCAGCGAATCCGGTACCGGTCGTTGCCGGCGCTGGTCGGCGGCGCCGTTGTGATCTTGTTCGGCGTGGTGCTGCTCGGCGACTCGATCATCCGCGGCTCCGGCCGCAGTGCGTCGCTGAGTGCGCTCGGCCTGCTGGCCGGCATCGGGCTGGTCTACCTGGTGAGCGTGCGGCCGGCGGTGATCGCGAAGGACGACGTGCTGCTGATCCGCAACCCGTTGCAGGACGTCGAGGTCCCGTGGAGCTCGATCGAGGAGCTGCGGATCCGCTACCAGCTCGACGTCGAGGCTGGCGACGGCCAGGTCGCGCACGCCTGGGCCGTCCCGGGATCGCGCAGCTCCCGGCAGCGTGACCTGCGCCGGCAGCTGCGGGTCTACGACGCCGATCTGAAGATGGGCCTGTCCACCAAGGAAGACCCGCTGCCGCGCCGGGGAACCGGGTATGCCGAGCGGGTGCTCGAAGAG
>JAKEEW010000252.1 GCA_022616375.1 Sporichthyaceae bacterium | reverse complement strand
GGCCTCGAGGTCGGGACAGCCGTGGATGGTCTCCTGGCACTTGCTCCACTGCTCACGCGCCAGCGCCAGGTCCTGGGCGACGCCGAGGACCGTCCGCGCGTCGTCGACGTACAGCCGCCACAGGCTGACCGTGCGCTTCCAGCTGCTCTTGCCGTTCTGCCGGGCGACCAGCACGATGATCACCCGGAAGCGGTAGGTGCCGTCCGGGTTCAGCTCGAGCGCGTGGATTGCCAGCCACCGCTGCCAGGGCATGAACGGCTCGCCGGTGATCTCCGCGAACTCGGTCAGCTCGTACCCGCGGGTGGTTGCCCTGGTCAGCTTGCGCAGCGGCGGGGTCCATAGCCGGGGCCGCTGACAGCCGAGCAGCCTCGGCGCGCGAACGGTCTGCGCCGGCGCGCGCCGGCGGCGGTGCTCGTCGCAGAACCGGTGCTGTCCGCCGGCCGGGGCCAGCCTGCGGCAGCCGTCGGCCTGGCAGCGCTTACGTGCGGCGCGCGGCGCGGAGGGCTTGGAGCCGGCTGGTGCCACCGGTCACCTCCCCCCGTTTGAGCGCGGCTCGGCCCTTCGGGGTCGCCCCGAGCGACTCGAGCACGGCGAGCAGCTTCGGGCCGAGCTCGGCCAGAACGGCCTGGGCGTCGACCTTCGCCTCGAGCGCGGCGAGCAGCCTGGCTATGTGCTCGCCGTCGCGGGGGATGTCCTGCATGATCGCGGCCAGCGTTGCCGCCTCGTCGATCACCGCCGCGTACCGGGTCGCCAGCTGCGCAGCCGCGCAGTCCTCGGCGGACAGCTTGGACTTGATCTTGGCTAGGGCGTCGGCCACGGCCGGGGCGAGCAGCTCGTCGTCGACCGGATCGTCGACCGGATGAATGCTGCCGCGGCGGTTCATGTGTGCCCGACACTCCCAGAATGTCTCTCGTGTCAAGATTCTCGATATCGAGACTCTTGAGCTAGAGTAAGCCACGCATACCACGAGGGGGTGTTACCAAAGTGCCCAGGTCCCAGCGTCCGCGACACCCTCGGCTGTCCGCTCGCCGACCCGTCAGCGGAGCGCGGCTGAAGGCGCTACGGGCCCGGGCGCGAACCCGCGCCGGCAGCAAGGACTGGTACCGGATCGCGAACTCCGCCGACGGCGACTCGGCCGAGGTCTACATCTACGACGAGATCGGCTACTGGGGCACCACCGCCGCCGACTTCATCGACCAGCTGCGCGAGCTGGACGTGGCCCGCATCGACCTGCACCTGAACACCCCCGGCGGGGAGGTGTTCGACGGGGTCGCGATCTACAACGCGCTGGTCGACCACCAGGCCGAGGTCACCGTGTACGTCGACGCGCTCGCGGCGAGCATCGGCTCGGTCATCGCGATGTCCGGCGACCGGGTCGTGATGGGCCGCAGCTCCCAGCTGATGATCCACGACGCGTGGGGGATGGCGATCGGCAACGCCGCGGACATGCGGGAGATGGCCGACCTGCTCGACAAGATCAGCGACTCGGTGGCCAGCGTCTACGTCGACCGCGCCGGCGGGAAGCTGTCGGACTGGCGCGACCTGATGCTCGCCGAGACCTGGTTCACCGGCGACGAGGCGGTCGAGGCCGGCCTGGCCGACGAGGTGAAGACCAAGCGCAACGCCGCCTCCGACGAGGACGCCGAGCCGGACGAGGACGAAGGCGACCCGGACGAGGACGACCCGGAGACCCCCGGCGAGGAGCCAGACGAGCCGGAGGAGCCGGCGCCCGACGAGGACGAGGAGCCCGACCCCAACGCCCGCTGGGACCTGTCGGTGTTCCGCTACGCGGGCCGTGACCGCGCGCCCGCGCCCAACGTGCCGCTGCGTCCGGCGGCCGGACACCTGCCCGACCTGGCCGCTGTGATCCAGGCCGCCGTGAAGGAGAGCCGCACGTGAAGACCAAGACCCCCGTGCCAACCAACGCGGCCGAGCTCGAGGAGCTCCTCGGCGACCGCGACAAGATCCAGTCGATGCTCAAGGACGAGCCGGAGACGTTCCAGGAGATCATCGGCAACTACGCCAAGGCGGTCGCCGACCGCGACACCGGGATCAAGCAGCAGGTCAAGGAGCAGACCCAGCAGATCCTCGCCGAGTGGCTCAAGGACAACGGTGCGGAGCACATCAAGCGGGTCAACCTGAACCCGGACCGGGCGCCGTCGAACAAGTACGCGGCGAAGTACAACCCGAAGGCCCCGGGGGCGAAGGCGGACAAGATGTTCGCCGACTTCGCCGAGTTCTTCCAGGCCACCTGGCACGGCGCGAAGTCCGCGGACGCCCTGGCCAAGCAGGCCGAGCTCGACAAGATCCGCAACAGCTTCGGGTCGACCGTCCCATCGGATGGCGGGTTCCTGATCCCCGAAGCGCTGCGCGCCCAGCTGCTGCGGGTGTCGCTGGAGAAGGCGATCGTGCGGCCACGTGCGCGGGTCATCCCGATGGACTCCCTCACGGTGCCGTTCCCGGCGATCGACTCCACCAGCAACGCGTCCTCGGTGCACGGCGGGATCGTCACCTACTGGACCGAGGAGGCCGCGGCCCTGGTGCAGTCCTCGGCGAAGTTCCGCCGGGTCGTGCTGCAGGCCAAGAAGCTCACGGCGTACACCGAGGTGCCCAACGAGCTGTTCACCGACTCGATCATCAGCTTCATGGCGTTCGTGGACCAGGTGTTCCCGGAGGCGATCGCGTTCTCCGAGGACTTCGCGTTCCTGCTCGGCTCCGGGGTTGGTGAGCCGCTGGGCGCCCTCAAGGGCGGCGCCGCGGCGTCGGTGCCCAAGGAGTCCGGGCAGGCCGCGGCGACGATCGTCTGGGAGAACGTCGTCAAGATGTACGCCCGGATGCTCCCCAGCTCGCTCGAGCGGGCGGTGTGGATCGCCAACATCGACACCTTCCCCGAACTCGCGACCATGGCGTTGTCGGTGGGCACCGGTGGCGGACCGGTGTGGCTGTCCAACGGGCAGCAGGGCCCGCCGATGACCATCCTCGGCCGGCCGGTCGTCTTCACCGAGAAGGTGGAGACCGTCGGCACCGTGGGCGACATCAACTTCGTCGACCTCGGCTACTACCTCATCGGTGACCGGCAGGTCCTTTCCGCGGTGACCTCGGCCGAGTACAGGTTCGCCAACGACCAGACCGCGGTCCGCTTCATCGAACGCGTCGACGGCCGGCCCTGGGTCGAGTCGGCGATCACCCCGAAGAAGGGTGCCAACACCCTGACCCCGACCGTGAAGCTCGCCACCCGCGCCTGAGCGGCCCAACCGGAGAGGTAGCGACAATGCAGGCACTTGGACGACTGTTCGACATCGTCGCCGGCGCGGTCCCCACCGACGCGGTCGCCGGCGCGATCACCGGCAACAGGGTGCACCTGAACAACTGCGGCGGGGTGACCATCGTGGTCATCGCCGCGGCGGGCAGCACCGACATCCTCGACGTCGACCTGCGCCAGCACACCGCCGCCACCGGCGGCAGCTCGGCCGACCTCGACGTGATCACCGAGTACTGGCTCAAGGACGAGGCCACCCTCGACGGCGACGAGACCTGGACCCGAGTCACCCAGACCGCCGCGTCGGAGATCACCGACGCCGGGTCGGCCAGCGCCCAGCAGATCGTGGTCATCGAAGTCGAGGCCTCGTCGCTGGCCGACGGGTTCGAGTGGGTCTCCCTGGACGTGCCCGACCTGGGCACCAACGGCACCAAGTTCGTGGCGGTGCTCTACCTGCTGCGCGACCTGGCCGTGCAGCGCGCCGCCGTCAACCTCGCCAACCCGCAGGCCTGAAGGAGGACCCGACCATGTCCGTTCTCATCCAGGGCAGCCAGCTGCGGGACATCCTGTTCGGCCGCCGCGTGCAGAAGGCGACCGGCACGCTCACCGCGGCCACCGTCGGCCTGTTCACCGTCTCCGGTGGGAAGGTGCTGCTGACCAGCATCATCGGCGAGGTCACCGTGACGATCACGGTGGCCAACGCGTACAAGCTGCAGCACAACCCGACCGTTGGCACCGTGACCGACCTGGTCGCCGCCACCGACATCGGCACCACCGACACCCCGGCCGGCAACCTGCTCGGGTTCACCGGGGTCAAGGCCGACAGCATCATCCACGGGCCCGGCTCCGCACCCACCCTGGCCAAGCCGATCGTGCTCACCGCCGGGTCGATCGAGCACGTCTCGGCCGGCACCGACGGCGAGATCACCTGGGTGCTCACCTACGTCCCGCTCGACGACGGCGCGTCGGTCGTCGCCGCCTGATGACGCTGCGGGTCTGCCTGGGCTGTGCCACCGCCTACGCGGTGGGCGCACCCGGGTGCCCGCACTGTGGATCCACCAGCTCGGCGGAAGAAGGGACAGGGGAAGCGACCATGGCCAAGATCACCCGACATGGCGGGCCGTCGAACGCGGACATCGCGGTGTCCGGGACCGCGACCAGGCCGGCCGACGCCCAGGCCGGCGAGCTGGTGGACGGCATGCTGCCGCCGGCGGGCGACCAGACCCCGCTGCCGCCCGGGCCGCCGGCCCGTCCGTCGGATAAGGCCCGCAAGGCCGACTGGGTCGCCTACGCGGTCGCGGTCGAGGTCGCCGCCGGCGTCGACGAGCCGACCGCCCGGGCGAAGGTCGAGCCGCTGAGCAAGGCCAAGCTGATCGAGGAGTACGGGGGTTGATCTGTGGCCCGGGCCGAACACAGGTTCGAGGGGATCGCCGGCGGTGCGGCCATCGACACCGCCAACAGCGACGGGCCCGCCGGTGACGCCTACACCTCGGTCACCGGCACTGTTGTCGCGGTCACCCAGCCGGTCGGCCGCGGCTACCGCGCTTTCCAGCCGGCGCTGTCGGCTTCGACGAACTCGGAGTGCCGCAGCACGAGTCTGGGCTCGGCCACGCTCTACCGCTACCGGGGGCTGCTGTACCTGACCTCCGCGCCGCCGGGTAACGTCCGCTTCGCCCGCACCCGCAACGCCACCGTCGTCGGCTGCCAGCTCGGGCTGAACAGCTCCCGCCAGCTGCGCCTGCAGGACTCCGCCGGCACCCTGATGGCCACGGTGAACACCCCGGTGCCGTTGGACCAGTGGGTGCGGGTCGAGGCCCGCATGCTCGCCCACCCCACCGCCGGGCAGGCGTCGGTGTCGCTGTGGCTTGACCCCGACTCGACCGGGCTGCCGTCGGACGAGGCGAGCTCGGCCGCCGCCTTCAACACCGGCTCGGCGTTCGACGAGCACTGCGACGGGCTCAACGCCACGGCGCTGACCTACTCCGGGCTGGTCCTGGACGAGACCGTCTGGTCGACCGTGGACACCGCGATCGGGCCGAAGACCGCGGCGGACAGTCGCGACTTCGACTTCGACGCGGTCAACGCGCTCAGCCTGTTCGACCAGGTCGTGGGCTCGGTCACCCCGATCGAGGACTACCTGCGCATGGACGGCCGCGCCGGCGACGCGTTCCTGCGCTGGGGCGTGTTGAACATCGGCCCGGGTCGGCGCTGGGCCAGCGTCCGGTTCCGGTTCCGGCTCCCGCTGGGGATCATCAGCTCGACCGTGGCGTCGATCGTGCGGTTCCGCAACACCAACCCGGTCTCCGGCGGCGGCGGCGGAAACGGGGACATCTCGGTCAACGCGTCGGGGTTGCTCGGCGGGGACCTGCAACCCTCCGACGCGTTCACCTCCAGCGTGGCGATCCAGCCCGACACCTGGTACGCACTCGAGGCCGTGTGCAGCTTCCAGGACGCCGGCAACTCCAGCCTCAAGGTGCGCATCGACGGGACCGACGTCGGCAACATCGTGTCCACGGTCACCGCCGTCGGCGACGCCCTGGACAACATCCAGTTCGGCCAGTTCGGCGCCGTCAACCGGGTCGTCGACTACCGCGACATGACCCTGCGGGCCGCCGACCAGGAGCTCGCCTACGTCGGCGCGTACCCGAGCGTGACCGGCCCGGAGACCGGCTCGCCCTACCAGCTGCTCGCGATCCTCGACGACGCCCGGCAGAGCTGGCAGGCCGAGCGCGCCGCCCCACCGGTGGCCTGCCCCAACGACGGGGAGCCGCTGCGCACCGGGCCCGACGGGCGGCTGTACTGCCCGTTCGACGGGTGGCGGCCGTGATCAGCGGACCCGTCTACTGCCTGCGGGAGGAGGTCAAGGCGGCGCTGGACACGGCGGAGACCGCCCGCAACAACACCCAGGTCGACCGGGCTATCGAGTCCGCGTCCCGCGCGATCGACGGCGGCCGCCAGATCGGCGGGCTGCTGCGGCGCCGCTTCTACCCGGAGCTGGCCACCCGGTACTTCGACTGGCCCAACCACTCCTACGCCCGCCCGTGGCGGCTGTGGCTGGGTCCCGACGAGCTGATCTCCGCGGACCTGGTCGTCGCCGGCGGTGTCACCATCGCTGGCTCGGACTACTTCCTGGAGCCGGCCAACTCCGGGCCCCCGTTCACCCGCATCGAGATCGACCTGTCCTCGGCCTCCGCGTTCGCGCCCGCCACCGGCACCCACCAGCGCGCGATCGCGATCACCGGGCTGTACGGGTTCAACGCCGACGAGGCCCCGGCCGGGGCGCTGGCCGAGGCGCTGGACAGCACCGAGACCGACGTCGACGTCACCGACTCCTCGCCGCTCGGAGCTGGGTCGATCATCAAGGTCGACTCGGAGCGGTTGCTCGTGACCGGCCGGTCGATGCTGGACACCGGGCAGAGCAGCTCGGCGCTGACCGCGTCCAGCGCCGACGTGGCCATCACCGGGATCAGCGCCGGCACGATCAAGGTCGGCGAGGTCCTGCTCGTCGACTCCGAGCGGATGCTCGCCGTCGACGCGGCCGGCACCACCATCACCGTCAAGCGGGCCTGGGACGGGACCGCGCTGGCCGCGCACTCGGGCGGCGCGGACATCTACGCGCCGCGGACCCTGACCGTCACCCGCGGCGCGCTGGGCACCACGGCCGCCTCGCACAACACCGCGACCGCGGTGACCCGCCACCTGGTACCGCCGCTGGTGCGGGACCTGTGCATCGCCGAGGCGATCAACCAGCTACAGCTGGAGACGGCCGGCTACGCCCGCGTCATCGGCGAGGGCGACAACGCCCGCGAGGGAACCGGGCGCAGCCTGTTCGACCTGCGCAAGGCCGCGGCCGCCGCCTACGGCCGGCAGGCCCGTCTGGCGGCGGTGTTATGGCCACCAAGATCGTCGTGTACACGGAGGTCAACGTCCGCGGCCCGTGGATCCAGGGCACCGGCGGAACCAATCCGATCATGCGCCGGTTTTTCGCCGACGCGAAGAAGCGGGTCACCGAGGTCGGCACCGCCGAGGTCCGCGCCCGGATCAGCAAGTCGGCCAAGCACCCGACCGGCAAGTTCGCCGGCGCGATCGTCACCCGGGACTTCGCCAAGGGCCGCACCGTGCTCGCCGAGTACCCGCAGGTGCTGCGCGGCCCGTGGCTGGAGGGCACCAGCGAGCGCAACGCCTCCACCGGGTTCAAGGGTTACCGCGCGTTCCGGCTGACCCGCAACCGGCTGCGCAAGGACCTGACCGCGATCATCCAGGCTGACCTGGACCGGGCCGTGGCGCAACTCAACGGGGGTGGGTGATGGCGCTGGGTATGTCCGGCATCCACGCCGCGGTCGCCTCCCACGCGGCGGCGCTTGGGGTGTTCGAGCGGGTACTCAAGCACGAGCCGAAGTCGGCGCCGGGCAACGGGCTGACCGCCGCGTTCTGGGCCGACAGCATCCGCCCCGTGCCGGCCCGGTCGGGTCTGGCCTCCACCGCGGTGCGGCTGGAACTGACCGGCCGGATCTACCTGAACATGCTGGCCGACCCGCAGGACGACATCGACACCCGGCTGCTGGTCGCCGCCGATGCGCTGATGGCCGCCTACTCCGGCGACTTCGAGCTCGGCGGGCAGGTCGCCAACGTCGACCTGCTCGGCGCCCACGGCGACCCGCTGTCCGCCGACGCCGGCTACCTCGAGCAGGACGGCAAGTTCTTCCGGATCATGACCATCATCCTGCCGTTGGTCATCAACGACCTGTGGGGGCAGGCGGCATGACCATCCGGAACCTCGGTGATCTGATCATCTACGCCGGCGCCGTGGCCGCGGCGCTGGCCGCGATCGGCGCGGTGCTGCGACTGGTGGTGGTGCGCCCACTCAAGGCGTGGCTGGCCGAGCACATCCAGGAGCAGATCACCAAGCCGCTGGGCGAGGTGCACACCGAGGTGCACCCCAACCACGGGGCGTCGCTGCGCGACGCGGTCACCCGCACCGAGCGGAAGGTGACCGCGCTCAGGAAGCAGTTCGACGCGCACCTGCGCAACCACCACGGGGGCGGCTGATGGCCAAGCAGTCCGGGCTGGGCGACGCGCTGTTCGTCGCCGGCTACGACCTGTCCGGCGACATCGGAAAGATCACCGTGCGGGGCGGGTCCGCGGTGCTGCCGGTCACCGGGATCAACAAGGCCGCGTTCGAGCGCCGTGGCGTCCTCCGCGACGGCGCCATGACCTGGACCGCCTGGTTCAACCCGGCCGCGAACGCCGCCCACGACCGGCTGTCCGACCTGCCCACCAGCGACCAGATCCT
>JAKEEW010000251.1 GCA_022616375.1 Sporichthyaceae bacterium | reverse complement strand
GGTAGGTGTGGCTGATGTCGCTGCCGACCCCTTCGCTGCCGATGCCGCTGGTGGTGGGCGACGTCGTGACCAAGACCGGCCAGGCGGGCCCCGCCGACGGGCTGCCCTACACCGTCACCGTCAACGTGCGGATCACCGGGGTCGACTGGGGCTTCGGCGACGGGACGACGACCACCACCAGCGGCATCGGCAGCGAAGGGGTCGGCAGCGACATCAGCCACACCTACCTGCGGCTCGGCCAGCCGACCGTGACCGTCACCGTCCACTGGCACGGCACCTTCTCGGTCGACGGCGGCCCGTCCCAGGACATCCCCGGCGGCGACATCGAGGTGACCCAGAGCCTCGGCTACACCGTGCGGGAGATCCACACGGTCCTGAACTGAAGTGACCTGACCTGACCTGAACCGCGGCGGTCTGCGCCGGCCGCCGCGCATCGGGCCAGCGCCCCGGTCCCTCCGGGAACCGCGGTCCGCTCCGCGCGGCATCTGTGGATAACGCCGAGTGGAGCGAGTCGTCCGGGTAGAATTCGCCTCGGCCCCCGCGCGACGCGGGGACTGCTCGGGCGGTGCTGCCAGGCTCCGCCGTGCATGGTTGGCGACACTCTTGGAGGAACCACATGCCCGGTCGCTTCGGTCGCGTGCTCACCGCCATGGCCACGCCCTTCACCCGCGAGGGCGCCCTGGACCTCGACGGCGCCCAGCGGCTGGCTCGCCACCTGCTCGACAACGGCACCGACACGCTGGTCGTCTCGGGCACCACCGGCGAGTCGCCCACCCTCACCGGCGACGAGCGGTTCCGCCTCTGGTCGGCCGTGGTCGAGGCTGCCGGCGACGGCCGGCGGGTCATGGCCGGGACCTCGACCTACTCGACCGCCGAGTCGGTCGAGCTCACCGAGCTCGCCGAGAAGGCCGGGGTCGGCTCCCTGCTGCTAGTCGCTCCCTACTACAACAAGCCACCCCAGGACGGCCTCCACCTCCACTTCAAGACGATCGCGGCCGCCACCGGCCTGCCGTGCATGCTCTACAACGTCCCGTCGCGCACCGCCTGCACCATCGAGGTGCCGACCCTGCTGCGCCTGGCCGAGCTCGACAACATCGTCGCGGTCAAGGACGCGGTCGGGGACATGGCAGCGGCCAGCCGCCTGTACCGCGATACCGGCGGCACCTTCGAGCAGTACTCCGGTGACGACAAGAACCTGCTGCCCC
>JAKEEW010000250.1 GCA_022616375.1 Sporichthyaceae bacterium | reverse complement strand
CCTCACCGTCAGCGCCGGCGGCAACCCGGGCGCGCGGTCCCGGTCCTGGTAGCTGGCGAGGATCACCGTCCAGAACTCGTCGGGCAGGGTCGTGGACGTGGTGGCGGACGGGTTGCCGGACGGGGTCGACCCCGACCCGGACGGTGCCCGCGGGCTGCCGCCGGCGCTGATGGTGAGACCCAGGAGGACGCCGGCGACCAGGCCGGCGGTGGCGGCGATCACCACCATGACGGGGCCAGGGCGGGGCCAGCGCGTGTCGTAGGCATTGCCGTACATTCCCGTACGGTATCGTCGGTAAGTGCGATCGCTCAAATCGGCGCGGCGTCCCCGAAGTGAGGGATCTGCGTGAGCGACGCTTCGGTCCCCGTTCCGTTAAGGTAGTCGTGCGCCGGTCATCCCGTGCGGCCGGCCTGTCGGCCCTCCTGTCGGTCCTCCCGGAGGTCATGCGTGCACGAACTGGCCGGTCCGACCCGCCCGCCCGTCCCGGGTCCGGGCACGGGCAGGCGATGACCACGTTCTCGGGCGTCGCCCGCTACACCCACGAGCGTCCAGACATCGAGGAGATGGTGCGAACCAGGAACTCGGCGCGGCTCCAGGCACTGGAGCGGCTGCGCGACTTCGAGCTGCGCATCGGCGCGACCTTCGTGGAGCGGTCCGCGAGCGACTGCATCATCTACGGCCCGGGTGGCATCCTCCACGTGTACCGGATCACCGGCGACCTGCTCTGACGAGCTTCCCGTCCTCCGGCGAACCGGCGCCACAGGACGCAACCCAACTCCATCGCCTTGGAGGCTCCATCATGACGCGCATCGGTGTGCTCACCGGCGGCGGTGACGTCCCCGGCCTGAACCCCGCGATCAAGACCATCGTCTACGGCGCGACCGAGCGCGGCCACGAGGTCGTCGGCGTGCGCCGCGGCTGGGCTGGCCTGCTCGACTTCGACCCCGACCAGGTGGCGCCGCAGCCTCGCTGCGTCACGCCGCTGGCCCGCAACGACGTGCGGACCATCGACCGCACCGGCGGCACCTTCCTGCACACCAGCCGCACCAACCCGGGCCGGGTCCGGCGCCGCGACGTGCCGGCGTTCCT
>JAKEEW010000249.1 GCA_022616375.1 Sporichthyaceae bacterium | reverse complement strand
TGCGACCAGATTGCCGGGGCAAGGCGACAACTGGCGGGTCTACGCCGATCCCGCCGGCAAGCCGTTCTGTCTGATCTGGTCCACCTGACCTGGGCTAGCCCGCCGCTTCGTACAGCGACCCGGCCAGATACTTCAGGCCACTGTCGACCTGGACCGTGACCACCCGCCTGCCGGGCCCGAGCCGTTGGGCGAGGTGCAGCGCGGCCACCAGATTGGCGCCGGTCGATGGGCCGGAGAAGATGCCCTCGGTGCGGGCGGCCAGCCTGGCCATCGCAAAGGCTTCAGCCTCCGGCACCGCCATGACTTCGTCGAAGTCGTCCGGAGTCAGTTGAGGTGGCCAGCTGCCGATGCCGCCATCCTCGATGTGATGCGTGCCTGGACTGCCGCCGGAGAGCACGGCAGACTCGGCCGGCTCGACGACGAGCCCGTGCTGCCGCCGGTGTATTCCACGACCGTTTGCCCAGGAGCCAGCCGGCCGTCCCGCTCGGCGCCCTCGATCATTGCCAGCGCCATCCGGTCCTTGTAGGAGCCGGTCGGGTTGGCGGCCTCCAGCTTGACCCAGATCTCGGCGCTGTCCTCGCCGGCCAGCTGCCGCAGCCGGGTGACCGGAGTGCCGCCGATCGCCTCGATCCCGCTCACGGTGCCTCCGGCTACCTAGAGATCCACCGCGACTCGGTGGTCGGACCCGGCACCGCCGTGCTCGGCACAAGGCCGGGGGAGCTTGCAGAGCATCCAATGCTGGGATGCGGTGGCTCGATACATCCGCAACGGGGCCGGCGCCAGCACGTCCTCGAGGGTGATCGACCAACCGCCGCGGCCGGCACCCGGATACACGGTCAGCGACCGGTCGAGATCGGCGCCCTCGGTCATCTCGGTGCCCACCGCAGACATGTACACCGCCTGCCCGGTCCCAACCGGGACGCCGGAGTCGAACACCACGATGCCCAGCTCCGACCGGACCGCGAGGTTGCGCGAGTGCGTCGTGTCCGGCGAGGAAATCCAGTAGAAGTCCCGGTAGTCCTGGTGCGCGAAGTAGACCGGGGTGGCCCATGGGCGGCCGTCGCCGTCTGCGGTGCCCAGCGTCAGATAGACGTTGCTGTCGATGATGTCTCGGGCGAGGTCGGCAAGTTCGGCGCGACGATCCATCGTCGCACCCTACCCGGACCCTTCCCGGCTGCGCGGTCCCCCGCAACGCGATCCCGGTCTCGCTCGAGGCGGTCACGAGCCGGGTGCGATCGTGCGTCCGACGATGTCCCACTGGACGCCGCTCGACGGTTCGACCCGGCCTGGTCGCGTCCGGCGTTGCAGCTAGCGATCGAATCGGTTCGCACCGCACGCAGATCGGATAACGACAGCAGTGCGGTCCCGTCCGGGTGGCTGTGGTAGACGCCGACCTGCTCGCAACCGGCGCGGCGCAACTCCTCGATCGCGGCGGCCGGTCCGCCGATGCTACGCCCGGACTAGCCCGTTCGGTCCGCTACGTTCCGCCATTGCCCCGATACTCGTGGTCAGCTCGGCCACCTAGCATGCCGGTACGTGGGGGAGGCATTACGCGACTCGGTCATCCTGGTCGCGATTCTGGTCGCTACCGCCGCCCTGCTCCGGGGCGGGTCCTGGCTGTGGTACCGGATCGCCCGTCGTGGCCGGGTGCGGCTGGTGATTCATCCGGTCTCGGTCGCGACGACGTCCGAACCCGAGATCGACCCGGATGCGCTGGCAGTGCGGATCCGCGCGTATGTCGGCGGAGAGTCCGCGATCGGCACCCAGGTGGTCGTGCCGGGCAGTACCGGGCCGGTCGGGCAGGCGGTGCCGGCCGAGGCGCCGGGAGGGCCGGACAACTGGGTCGCCGTTCTGATGTGGCTGGCCTTCGCTCGACAGCCTGCTTACCACGTGCATCTGACCATGACGGGGCCGCGCAGCGTGGTGGCGGAGGTGATCCGGTCGGACGGACGCAGCGTCGCCGCCCAGACCTTCACCCATGACCCCGACGAGGATGTGGTCGCAGCGCTCGGCTGCTTCTGCATCCAGCAGATCCGCCGCCATCGGTCGTACGTCCGCCGGACGCCGCGCTGGGAACGCTGGAATCCGGACAGCGACGGCTACCGGCACTACCGGATGGGGCTCACGGCGGAAAGCCGTGGGTTGGCCGAGCAGGCGATCGATGTCTGGAGCGAGGCGGCCAGGTCGGCCTACAAGCAGGCGGTTGCCCACTATGCGGAAGCCGCCCGCCTGGATCCGGGCAACCTGCGGGTCCGGGTTCGTTGGGGGCACGTCCTCGAACTCCTTGCCACCGGCCCGTTCGGCCCGTCCCGTTCCGGTCCTGAGGCCGACCAATGGCAGGGCGACCCTCAGCTGATCCGGGACACGATCCGGCTCTACCGGATGTGCCTGCAGCTCTGGCAGGCCGAGAACATCGAGCTGAGCTACCGCCTCGCGGCCGTGCACGTGAACAAGGAGTACCCCGAGGGGCGCTGGTTCGAGGAGGCATCCAAGACCCTCGACCAGATGGATCACCGGCTGCGTAGCGTAATTTTGCTGCGGCACTGCTGCGTGGTTGGCAGCCGACCAGGTGGAGCCCGGGCGAGCGCCGCTACTGGTTCTCCTGGTTCCGGCGCTGGAACGCACACCGCGGACTGCCTGCGCTGCCGGGGCACTCCAAGCGGCACCATTTCGCGTGCGCGATGCACGTGGCCAGGGACCTGACCGTGCTCCGGCAGTTCGTCCGCGGCAAGGACCGGGCCGTGGCCGGGCAGAGCATGCCCGACCTGCTGCACGGCCTGGCCGAGAAGATCACCCGAGCTCCCGGACGCCGGGCCGAGCAGGCCCGGATCCTGGTGGCCAACCCGCGCACCCGTCGCCTGCTCCAGCTGCTGTTGCGCTCGGAGCGGGTCAAGGAGCGGATCCGCCGGCGGGTGGCTTGGGACCCGCGGCCGGCCGCTGCCCGGCTCTTCCACCCGGAGCGGCGCCGGGACGGTGGGTCGGGCGTGGCGCACGACCCGTCCTGGCACGCCGAGGACCGGTTCCTGACCGACGGCTCGGTCGAGGGTTCGGTCGACGAGCTCACCGTAGAGCTGTTCCCGGCTAGCGCCGGCGAGTCGATCCCGCGCTGGTCGCGGTCCAACATCGGTTGGCTGGCGCACTACAACGCCGCCTGCTTCTTCTCGGTGGCCATGGACGTCGACCCGGAGGTCCGTCCGGGCGAGTACCGGACCGGCGAGTGGGAGCTGGACTGCGCCCGGGCCGCGCTGCGGGAGCTCGGCTACGTCTTACGCGATCCGTTCAACGCGCTGGATCCGACCTGGCTGCGGCAGGACCCGGATCTGGAGAACCTTCGCCAGCATCCGCTGGGCCGGTATTGGGCCGACTTCGTCGGCGTCCCGGTCCAGCAGCCCTAGGCCCGCCGCCGGCGGCGCCGGCGCAACCCGGCCCAGAGCGCTCCGACCAGAAGCACGCCGGCCACGATCTCCCGCCACCAGGTCCACCACCAGTCGTGTTGGCCGAACAGACCCCCGTGCCCCGTGCCGGCTAGCGCGTCACTGGCCCAGGTCACGCAGTCGATGCCTGCACCGCGCTCGAACGACACCATCCGTTCGGAGTGCTCGCCGACGTGTTTGCTGACACCGCCGCCGCGTCCCCGGTCAGCAAATGGCACGACCGGGTTGGCGCCGGCCCAGCCGGTGCCGCAGGGACCAGCAAACGGGTAGGACACGTCCAGCTCACCAAGCTGCGATCCGTCCCTGAGATAGAACTGGTAGATCAGCGCCTCGTCGGTCGTCCGGGTGTTGTCGATGATCAGCAGCTGCTGTCCGTCCGGTGAGACGGTGCCGGTCCACGCAGATGTGGAGGTCATCTCCCAGGGCAGGGTGGGCCGCAGCGGCACGGTCCGGATCGGTGCGCCGTCCAGCGAAGTGATCACTGCGGCAATCGCGGTGAGGCGTTCCTCGGCGCCCGGCCTGGACGAGGTGACCCACACCAGCGAATCGTTGCCGATGAATCCGGCCGGCACGGCCGCCGTCTGCGATATCTCACGAACGGTGCCGTTGACATCCAGGAGGAGCACGGTGTGCAGGCCACCGTCGATGAAGCGACTGCCCCAGATCAACAGCTTGGACCCGTCGGCGGACCAGAAGCCGGGAGTTTGGCCAGTGACGAGGTATCTGGTTTGGGCGCCGTTGATGCCGCCGCTGATCTGGGGGAACTCGACCCGCTCACCGGTGGCCAGGTCATGGATGACGTACGGGCCGAGATCTCGGGTGAGATAGCCAAGCCGGCGCCCGTCCGGCGAGATCGTCGGGTACGCGTCCCCGGCCGAATTCGGATCCATCGGTAGTCGCCAGCGATGCCCAGTCTCGGACAGCGCGTACCAGTTCGCTTCGTCTCCGGTCGCCGTCTCCATCAGCCCAGCAACCGGGCCCGGGCGCTCGGGCAGATCGTGGACGAGCCACTGGTGCCCGATCCGCTGCGGGTATCCCTGTACTCGATCGCCATCCGCCCCCGTGGCGGGTGGAAGTGAGCGGAACTCGCCGACCATGGGCGGCAGCGATACCGCGACAGCGGTCGCAACCCCGATCGCCAGCGCGGTGCCACCCAGCCGGCGGCCGATTCGGCGGCGCTGTCCGGCTCGCCAGGTGGTGGCGCCCAGCGCCGGCGACACAACGTGCGCGGGAACCTCGGCGACCAGCTCCTCGAGCGCCTC
>JAKEEW010000248.1 GCA_022616375.1 Sporichthyaceae bacterium | reverse complement strand
GAGGCGATGGCCGGCTACCAGGCCGGGACCTGGCGGATCGACCCCGTCCACTCGCTGGTGTCGTTCACCGTCCGGCACATGATGATCGCCCGCTTCCGGGGGCTGTTCGCCACCTTCGAGGGGACCATCGTGCTGGCCGAGGACCCGGTGGACTCCTCGGTGACCGCCACCGTCGAGACCGCCTCGCTCCAGACCCGCTTCGGTCCGCGCGACGAGAACATCCGCTCGGACGACTTCCTGGACGTGGAGCGCTACCCGACGATGACCTACCGGTCAACCGGGGTCCAGGCGTGGGGCGAGGGCTGGCTGGTGTCGGGCGAGCTGACGCTGCACGGCGTCACACGGCCGGTTCCGCTGGTGCTGGAGCTGCACGGCTTCACCGCCGACGGGCGCGGCCCGCGTGTGGGCCTGTCGGCCACCACCGAGATCAACCGCCGCGACTTCGGCATCACCAAGGTCCTGCCGCTGGCCGCCGGCGGGGTGATGGTCGGCGACCAGATATGGATCACGCTGGAGGTCGAGGCGGTGCGCGATCCCGACTGAGCGCGCACCGGGCTGACCGGGCTGAGCGCGGCCGGGGGGGGCAACGGCGCGGCAGGGGCCGGTCGCGTTGTGTTCCATTCTGTAGAACACCTGACTGCTTGACGGAACGATAGCTCGAAGCTACCGTACGCCCATGGCCGGGACCAGGCCGCCGACCGGCGGCCTGTGTCCGGTCATCCCTAGCCGGAGGGAAGCAACGATGTTGGGATTGGCTCTGACGCGGGCGAGGTCCCGCGGCCAGGCTGGTCGTGGCCTGGCAAGCGCGCTCGGCCTGCTGGCGGTGCTGGCGCTGGCCGCCTGCAGCAGCACCAAGACCGCCGCCCCGTCGGCCACCACCGCGGCCGGCACCGACAGCGCGGCGGCGGCGGTGCTGCAAGAGGGCTACCAGGGTCGCTTCGATCCGCTGCCGACCGCCCCGTCCAGGGCGGTCGCCGGCAAGACCGTGTGGAACATCTCATGCGGCCAGGCGTTCGCGACCTGCGCGCTCATCTCCAAGGAATTCGAGGCGGCCGGCAAGGAGCTCGGCTGGGATGTCTCCACCCAGGACTCCAAGGGTGACCCGACCACCACCGTGAGCCTGCTCAAGCAGGCGGTCGCCGCCAAGGTCGACGGCGTGGCGATCATGGCCAGGGACTGCCCGCTGATCAAGTCCGGGCTGCTGGCGACCAGGGCGGCCAACATCCCCGTGGTCAACCTCGCCGGCGCCGACTGCGACAACCCGCGCTTCGGCAACGGCGGCGAGCCGCT
>JAKEEW010000247.1 GCA_022616375.1 Sporichthyaceae bacterium | reverse complement strand
GACACCTCGCCCTTGGGCGGGAATGCCGGCGTGTGGGGCTGGGGTCCCGGGGAACACTCCCCGGGAAGCTCAGGTCGTCAGCACGTTGCCGTACCGACTGAAATCATCGAGGATCTTGCCGGTTCCCCGGACCACCGAGGTCAGCGGATCCTCGTCGATCCGGACCGGAAGACCGGTCTCGTCCATCAGGAGCCGGTCGAGGCCGCGGATCAGGGCGCCGCCGCCCGTGAGGACGATGCCGTACTCGAGGACGTCGCTGGCCAGCTCCGGCGGCGTCATCTCCAACGCCCGGCGCACGGCGTTCACGATCCGCGACAGCGGCTCCTGGATGGCGTCGCGCACGCCCGACGAATCGATCCGCACGATCTTGGGGAGCCCCGACACCAGGTCGCGGCCCTTTACGTCCAGCTCCTCCTCCGGCACCAGCGGCACGGCGGAGCCGAGCCGGATCTTGATGCGCTCCGCGGTCGGCTCGCCGACCAGCAGGCTGTAGGTCTTCCGCATGTACTGCACGATCGCCTGGTCCAGCTCGTCGCCGCCGGTGCGGATCGACGCGTCGCATACGATACCGGACAGCGCGATGACCGCGATGTTGGTGGTGCCGCCGCCGATGTCGATCACCATACTGCCGACCGGCGTCTCGACCGGGAGGCCCACGCCGATCGCCGCGGCCATCGGCTCGGCCACCATCAGCAGCCGCTTGACGCCGGCCGACCGCGCGGAATCCCGCACCGCACGACGCTCCACTTCGGTGATCCCGGAGGGGACGCAGACGATCACGCTCGGCTTCACCTTCAGGATGGTGCGGTCGATCACCAGCCGGAGGAAGTGCCGGAGCATCTTTTCCGCGACGTCGAAGTTGGCGATCACGCCGTCCTTCATCGGCCGCACCGCGAGGATCCCGTCGGGCGTGCGGCCGAGCATCCGCTTGGCCTCGAGGCCGATCCCCATGATGTTCCCCGTGGCCTGGTCGACCGCGGCAACCGAGGGCTCGTTGAGCACCACGCCTTCGCCCTTCACCAGCACCAGGGTGTTCGCTGTGCCGAGGTCCACGGCCAGCTCGCTGGCGGGACGCCAGGTTTTGCGCCGGGGGAGCTGCCGTCGCTGCCCGGCGGCCTCTTGGGCGAGCACATCCGGGGTCGCGGAGATCAGGTCGACTGTGGCAGCCACCGTGCT
>JAKEEW010000246.1 GCA_022616375.1 Sporichthyaceae bacterium | reverse complement strand
TGATCGATTTCCCGGTGGACGCGGCACTCCCGATCGACCGAGCGGTCCGGTTCCTGGCGAACAGCCAGCGGCCCGACGGCTCGTTCGAGGAGGAAGCGGCGTTCGGCGGGGTTACCCCGGCCTGGGCCAGGCCGCACGACTTGGCGGCTCGGATCTACATGACCGCCAACTGCTCGCACTGGCTGGACCGGCTCGGTGCCGAGCCGCGCGCGGTCCGGCGCAGCGCCGCCTACCTGGCCACCTGCATCGGGCCCGACGGTCGGTTGCCGTCGTTCCTGCACGCACAGTGGTTGGCGGCTCCGGTTTTGCGGCACAGCGGTTACACCGCCGAGGCGGACCGGATGCTCTGGGCGCTGGCCTACCGGGTCGACAGTCTCGGTCCGAACGCACTGGCCTGGCTGGCCGATGCGATCCCGGACGAGCCGATCGCCGCCGAGGCTCGGATGCGGCTCCTCGACATCCAGCAGACCGACGGCCGGTGGATCAGCGAGGACGGCCCCGACCACGATGTCGGGACCACGCTCACCGCACTCCGGGCGCTCACGCCCAGCCGGTAGCGGCAGCACAACCCAGTCGCTGGATCTCGGGGAAGGGGCTCCAGCCCGCTGGGTGCAGGACAGCAGGAAAGTCGACGCCCGGCGCGCACCGTAAGGTGCGGCCGGGCGATCGCTTTGCGAGCTACCTGCGGATCAGTGTGTGGCCACCGGGATCAAACCGAGCGCACCGCACCCGCCTGCGGGCCCTTCGGACCAGTTTCGATCTCGAACTCGACTCGCTGCCCTTCATCGAGGGTACGGAAGCCGTCCATCTGAATCGCCGTGTAGTGCACGAACACATCCGCACCACCGTCGACCGCGATGAAGCCGTAGCCCTTCTCCGCGTTGAACCACTTGACGGTGCCCTGAGCCATACCTCACTCCCGGTGCTACTGCCTGCAAATCGCGCGTAACTGTGCGATCGCAGGCGAGGCTATCGGTCCAAAGCGTCCAGGCAAAGAGGAAGAACCGTCATTTTTACGATCACGCAACCGTCTCGTGCCAGATCCTCCACTACGCGCGACGTCGGACCGCGGGCACAATATGGTCATGCGATACCGGGTCCGGGAGATTGCCAACTGGGCCAACGGCTCGACGCTGCTCGGACTGCTGGCGGCCGGGCTCGGCGGGGCCACGCTCCGGCGCGGTCCGAACGGGCTGCTGCTCGCGCACGGCTACCAGCTAGCCATCCCGCCGCGGCGCAGCCGCGCGTTCACGGTCGGCAACGTCGTGCTGTGCCGGCTCAGCGACACCGAGCTCGCCGAGCACCCGACCCTGCTGACGCACGAGGCGCGGCACGCCACCCAGTACGCGTGGTGCGTCGGGTTGCTCATGCTGCCGATGTACTTCGTCGCCGCCGGTTGGTCCTGGGTACGCACCGGTGACTACGCATCGCGCAACGTATTCGAGCGGCTGGCCGGGCTGGCCGACGGCGGCTACGTCGAGCGGCCGTCGCGGGTCGCCCAGCGCCGCGCCGCCCAGCGCGAGGCCGCAGCCGCCGCGGGCAGGGCCGACCGATAGGCTCCAGGTATGAGCGGATCAAGGTCCGCGTCCATCCTGCTCGCCTCCAATCGCGGCCCGGTGAGCTTCTGGCTGCACGATGACGGCTCGCTGGTCTCGCGCCGCGGCGGCGGTGGCCTGGTGTCGGGGCTGTCCGGAGTCGCCGAGAAGGGTGTGGTGTGGGTGTGCGCAGCGCTGTCCGAGGCAGATCGGATGTCGGCCAAACGGGCGCCGGACGGCCGGCTGGGCCGGGCCGGGTTCGACACCGCCGGGGCGGACGTGCACATGCTCGACATCGACCTCGGCACCTACCACCGGGCCTACAACGCGATCGCGAACTCGACCCTGTGGTTCCTCCACCACTTGCTCTACGACATCGCCAAGTCGCCGTCGTTCGACCGCGGGTTCCGCCGGGAGTGGGCGTCCTACCAGAGCTACAACCTCGCGTTCGCCCAGGCCCTGGCCGACGACGCGGCCGAGGGCGCCCGGGTGCTGATCCAGGACTACCACCTGGCGCTGGCCCCGGCGATGCTGCGTCAGCTGCGGCCAGACCTGCGGATCGGGCACTTCTCGCACACGCCGTGGGCGCCGGTGGAGTACTTCATGCTGCTGCCCGACGATGTGGCCGCCGAACTGCTCAGCGGCATTCTCGGCGCCGACCATGCCGGCTTCCTGACCCGCCGCTGGGCGGACGCGTTCGCGGCCTGCTGCGCCGAGCTGTTCGGCGCGAGCGTGGAGTCGGACCGGGTGTCCACCGAGAGCCACTCGACCCGGCTTGGCGTGCACCCGCTCGGCGCCGACCCGGTCTTCCTGACCGAGCGAGCCGCGGCCCCGGACGTGCTCACCCGCCGGGCCGGGCTGCGCGAGCTGGTCGGCAATCGGGCACTGATCCTGCGGGTCGACCGGACCGAGCTGTCCAAGAACATCGTGCGCGGACTGCAGGCCTACCGCGAGCTGCTGCGGGTGCACCCGGAGTGGCACGGCCGAGTGGTGCATCTGGTCTTCGCCTACCCGAGCCGGCACGACATCCCGGAATACCGGGAGTACACCGCCGCGGTGCAGCGGATCGCAACCGAGATCGAGGACGAGTTCGGCACCGCTGACTGGCAGCCGATCGTGCTCGAGGTCGAGGACGACTTCGCGCGCTCGCTGGCCGCCTACCGGCTGGCCGACGTGATCGTGGTCAACCCGGTCAGGGACGGCATGAACCTGGTCGCCAAGGAGGTGCCGGTGGTCTCCGAGCGCGGCTGCGCGCTGGTGCTGTCCAGGGAGGCCGGTGCGCACGACGAACTCGGCGAGTGGGCCATCGTGGTCAACCCGTTCGACATCATCGACACCGCGGACGGCATCTACCGGGCGTTGACCATGGACCCGGCCGAGCGGAGCCGGCGCAGCCAGGCGCTGGCCCAGGCGGCTACTGCGCTACCCCCGCAGCGCTGGTTCGCCGCCCAGCTGGACGCACTCGCGGCGGTGGACACGCCGGCCTAAGTAAGCGGCGCTACTCCGGCCAGTCCTCGCCGACGACGACGGTCAGCGCAGTGTCGGACATCCCGCTCTCGGCCGGCTGCACGTCACCGATGTCAGGGAAGGCCTCCTGCAGCAGCTCGGCCGAACCCTGCATGCCCTCCGGGTAGAACACCGTGGTGGTCGCCAGCGCATTGCCGCCGTAGTTGGCCGGCTCGCCGCCGATCTCCCACTCCTCGGCCTTGATCTCGTCGCTGACCGACTTGGCCAGCCCGGCCCGGTCGGTGCTGTTCAGCACGACGACCGGCGCCTTCTCGGCCGGCTCGTTCGGCTCACCGCTGGGGCTTCCGTCAGAGGTCGGCTCGCCGGACCCGGTCGAGGTCGGCGCGGTGGTCGGCGAATCGTCGGTGCCCCGGCCGCTGATCACGATGTAGATGACCGCGACCAGTGCCAGCACCGCGAGAACCGCGAACAGCGAGCTCGCGATCACCCCGATCACGTCCCGCCGGGTGCGTGGCGGTTCGCCGCCACCGCCGATCAGGTCGGTCTGGCCCCGGCGACCGTAGCCACCACGCGCGGCGTACTGCTCGCCGGTACGGCTGTAGTCGCTGCGCGGGCGGTACTCGCCTCGCCGGTACGAGCGGTACTCCCGGTTGCCGTACTCGGCCGGCTGCCCGTACTCGCCCGCCTGCTGCTGCTCGCCCCTGGCACCGTAAGTGCCGGCGGCGCCAGTGCCGGCGGCGCCAGTGTCGGCCCCGCGACCGTAACCGGCCTCGGTCCGGCGTGCCCTCGCGCCGGTCCGGCCGCCGTACTGGCCCTGGTCCCCGCCCCGGCCGTTGTAGTCCTGCTGACCCTCGTACTCCCCTCCGCTACTGCGGCGGGTGTAGTCGTAGTCGCCGTACTGGTCCTGTCCCGACATTTTGTGTGCCTGCCGTTCAGGCCTCGATACCGAGGCGACGAGCGGAACGTGCGCGCGCCCTTGCGGACCGGAGCCGACGCAGTCGCTTGACCAACATCGGGTCGTATGCGAGCGCCTCCGGGCGGTCGAGCAGCGCATTGAGGAGCTGGTAGTAACGCGTCGCGGACATATCGAACTGCTCGCGGATGGCGTGTTCTTTCGCGCCAGCGTACTTCCACCATTGGCGCTCGAGGGCCAACATTTGTTGATCCCGCTCCGTGAGCTCGCCGTCCCTTTGATCAACAACTGAGTTGGCAGACGGCGTCACCGCAGCCGGTTCGAGCGCGCTACCGGCGTCCATGCACCCCTCCTCAGGTCGGTCTAGGTCCGGCGAAATGACCCGGACCGGGCAGAATGCCGGACCAAGCCATAGCACGACACCATACGAGGCGCCGACGGTGCGCGCCAGGCGGCAGCTCAGGTTGGCCAGAAATCCGTCCCGACCAGGTGTCTCTCGATCAAGCCCGCAGATGGGTCGTGAACTGGGCTGCGAATGGCCAGAATGGAGCGCTATGAGCCGCCCGGACCCGATCCTCACCCTGACCAATGCGAACGTCCTGACCGCCGGCGGCGAGTTCGAGCCGGGCTGGGTGCGGGTCGAGGCCGATCAGATCGTCGAGATCGGCCAGGGGGCTGGCCCGGATACCGGCCGGGGGGCCGGCCCGGATACCGGCCAGGGCGCCGGCCCCAAGACCGGCCAGGCGGGCAGCCCCGCCGGCGCGGCGGCCGGGGGAAAGACCGTGGACTGCGCCGGGCAGTGGCTGGTGCCCGGCTACCTGGACATGCACGTGCACGGCGGCGGGGGCGGTTCGTTCACCACGGGCGACCAGGACGAGGCCCGCCAGGTGGCGCAGTTCCACCGCCGGCACGGCACTACCGCCATGATCGCCAGCCTGGTCACCGCCCCGATCCCCGAGCTGGTCAAGGCGATCGAGTCGCTGGCCGAACTGGTCGAGGCCGGTGAGCTGGCCGGGCTACACCTGGAGGGGCCGTACCTGAGCCGGGCCAGGTGCGGCGCGCACAACCCCGCTTACCTGCGCAAACCAGACCTGGACGAGGCCACCCAGCTGCTCGAGGCCGGGCGCGGCACGATCAAGATGATCACGATCGCCCCCGAGCTGCCGGGTGCCACCGAGCTGATCAGACACTGCGTGGCCGCCGGTGTCGTGGTCGCGGTCGGCCACACCGACGCGACCTACAACGAGACCAGGGCGGCGCTCGCGGCCGGTGCCCGGGTCGCCACCCACCTGTACAACGGGATGCGCGGGCTGCATCACCGCGAGCCGGGCCCGCCGACCGCGCTGCTGCACGCTCCCGACGTCGTGGTCGAGCTGATCAACGACGGGGTCCACCTGCACGACGCGGTGATCGGGCTGACCTTCGACGCGGTCGGCGCGGACCGGATCGCGTTGATCACCGACGCGATGGCCGCGGCCGGGATGGGCGACGGGGTCTACCCGCTCGGCCCAATGTCGGTGCGGGTGACCGACGGGGTAGCCCGGCTGCTCGGTCCGGACGGAGCGATCGCCGGATCCACGCTGACCATGGACCAGGCGGTCCGGCGAGCGGTTGACCATGCCGGAGTGCCGAAGGCGGCGACGGTGATCGCGGCCAGCCGGACCCCGGCCCGGATTCTGGGGCTGGCCGACCGGTTTGGCTCGATCGCGCCGGGCCGCCAGGCCGATCTCCTGCTACTGGACGAGAAGATGAAGGTATGCAAGGTGCTGGCGAAAGGGTCCTGGGTTCCGCTCGGCCGGTGATCGGGTTCGCCAGTGACTTCGGCACCGTGGATCCCTACGTCGGGATCTGCCACGCGGTCATCGCCCGGATCGCTCCAGGCCTGCGGGTGATCGACCTCGGCCACGAGATCCCGGCCGGCGATGTGCGGCGCGGTGCCGCCCTGCTGGCCCAGGCGGCCCCGTTCCTGCCCGCACCGCCGGTGCTGCTCGCGGTCGTCGATCCCGGCGTCGGCACCGAGCGGGCCGCGGTCGTGCTGCACACCGGCTCGGATGCGCTGCTGGTCGGGCCGGACAACGGCCTGCTGGTCTGGGCGGCCGAGGCGCTCGGCGGGGTGCGGTCCGGGTACGCGATCGAGAACCGCGCTCTCCTGCTGGAACCGCTCTCGGCCACGTTCCACGGCCGGGACGTGTTCGCGCCGGTCGCGGCCAGGCTGGCCAGCGGTCTCGACCCGGCCCTGGTCGGCCCTACCGTGCCAGTCGACCGGCTGGTCCGGCTGCCCGACCCGGTGGTGACCAGCTCATCCGGCGCGCTGAGCGCCGAGGTGCTGATGGCCGACCGGTACGGCAACCTGCAGACCGCGGCCCGGCTAGAAAGGCTGCGGACCGCGATCGGCCAGCCGGCCGGCGCGGTGTCCGTACGGTGCGGCGATCGATCGATGCCGGCCGTGCTGGGGCGCACCTATGGCGACGTACCGGCCGGCGCGGCCGTGGTCTACCAAGACTCCGCCGGGCTGCTGGCGATCGCGATCAACGGTGGCAGCGTGGCCGAGGCGTTGTCTGCCGGCGCCGGCGACACCGTGGTCATTACCGCATCTCGTTGATGGCGGCGATCAGCCGATCCCGAAGCATCGCCGCCTCGGCGGCAAACTCGCGTTGCTGGCGGGCGTACTCCACTCGACCCTCGACCGTCTCGATGCGCACCGGCTGGTAGCCCAGCGAGGTCAGGTCGTAGGGACTGGCCCGCATGTCGAGTTCCCTGATCCGGTAGGCCAGCTCGAATGAGTCTGCGATCAGCTCGGACCTGACGTACGGCGCCAGCTTGTAGGCCCACTTGTACAGGTCCATGTTCGCGTGCAGGCAACCCGGCTGTTCCAGCTCGAGCTGCCCGGGGCGGGTCGGTGCGAGCGCGTTCCTGGGCCGGGCCGACGGGGTGAAGAACCGGAACGCGTCGAAATGGGTGCAGGCCAGCCGCTGCTCCTCGACGATCTCGGTGATCCGGTCCGGGTCGAACCTCAGCGGCTGGTTCGAGTGCCGCACCTGGTCCACCGGCATCCGGTAGATCATCGCCCACTCATGCAGTCCGAAGCAGCCCAGGTGCGGCGGTCGCCCGGCGGTCGCGGTCACCAAGCGCCGGATCCACTGCGCCGACTCGGCCCGTCGCGGGCCGAACGCGGCCAGGTCGAGCACCGCGCCACCGGCGGGTCCGCGCCGGTAGTTCGGAGCGCGCAGATACTCATCGGCGGCCGGCCCGAGCAATTCGATCCGCGGGCCAGGGTCCCAGCGCCGCAGCTGCGCCGGCCGGTAGGAGTAGTAGTCGAACAGGAAGTCCAGCACCGGGTGTCGCTCGCCGCGGCGCCGGCGCTGCAGATGCGGCACGATCCAGGCCTCGACCCGCTGCTGGTGTGCCGCTCGGCGGGCCGTCCAGTCCGGCTCGTCAAGCACCACCGGCTTGAGGCTGACCCCAGCCTCCGGCGCGCTCGCTCCCACGCCGCCAGCCTAGGGCGCTACACCTCCTCCGCAACGCGCGATCGACGCGCCCTAGTCAAGATCGCCGTTTCCATGATTTCTTCGACACGTTAGCCCAGGTCAGCCCTGCCAGAGATCATGGAAACAGCGATCTTGGCGGACTTGGGTTACGACGTTCGCGGGCGGGGGCTACACCGCGGCGAGCAATCCGGCGAACAGCGCCTGATCGGTCGGCGTCCCGACCATCTCCGGATGCCATTGCACGCCGAGCGCGAACCGATGATCGGCTACCTCGATGGCCTCGATGATCCCGTCCTCGGCCCACCCGGTGACCATAAGCCCGGCGCCTGGCCGGTCTACCGCCTGATGATGGTGGCTGGCCGCCTCGATCCACCCATCGTCCACGCCTAGAACCCCGTCCAGCAGCTTGGCCAGCAGTGACCCGTCGGCGATCCGGACCCGGTGCTGGCCAAGCCGGCCCGGTTCGGCCAGATGCACTCGGGAGCCGGTCGCGTCGGGCAGGTGCTGGATCAAGGTGCCGCCGCAAGCCACGTTGAGCACCTGCATGCCACGGCAGATCGCCAGCACCGGTAGCTCGGTCGACAGCGCCACATCTAGCAGGGCCAGCTCGGCCCGATCCCGATCCGGACGCAGCGGTCCGGTGGCCGGATGCGCGACCGCGCCGTACCTGGCCGGGTCGATGTCGGCTCCGCCGGCCAGGACCAGGGCATCCAGCCGGTCGCAGAGCGCGGCTGCGCCGACGGTTACCGAGCCCAGCGGCGGGAGCAGCACCGGGTAGCCGCCGGCAAGGTCGATGGACTGGGTGTACCGGGTCGGCACGAACGTGCCTGGCACCTGCCAGACCCCCCAGCTGATCTCCTCGGACAGGCAGGTAATCCCGACCAGCGGGCGAGCGCGGTTGATCACAAGGGCGTAACGTACGCGGCCGAGATGCCGCCGTCCACCAGGAACGTGGACGCGGTCACGAACGAGGCGTCGTCGGAGGCGAGGAACGCCACGGCGGCCGCGATCTCGGTCGCCTCAGCAAACCGGCCCATCGGCACGTGCACCAGCCGCCGGGCGGCCCGCTCCGGATCCGTTGCGAACAGCTCCCGCAGCAGCGGGGTGTTCACCGGACCGGGGCACAGCGCATTCACCCGGATGCCCTCCCGAGCGAACTGCACCCCGAGCTCCCGGCTCAGCGCCAGCACCCCGCCCTTGGACGCGGTGTAGGAGATCTGCGAGGTGGCCGCTCCGAGCACCGCGACGAACGATGCGGTATTGATGATCGAACCGCGACCCTGCCGCCGCATGTACGGCAGCACGTGCCGGCAGCACAGATACACCGAGGTGAGGTTGACCTCCTGTACCCGCCGCCAGGTGTCCAGGTCGGTGTCCAGGATCGAGTCGTCCTGCGGCGGCGAGATGCCCGCGTTGTTGAACGCGATATCGACCGATCCGTAGTGCTCGTGCGCGGTCGCGTACATCGAGCGGACCGCGTCCTCGTCGGTGACGTCGGCCACTACGGCCAGGCCATCCACCTCGCCGGCTACGGTGCCGGCCGCATCCGGGTCCACGTCGACCACGACAACCCGGGCGCCCTCGCCGGCGAGCCGGATCGCGCTCGCCTTGCCGATGCCGCTGCCGCCCCCGGTGATGACGGCCACCCGGCCGTCCAGCCGTCCAGTCACGCACCGCTCCCGCTTGCCGTGGTGGAGATGAACACGTTCTTGGTCTCGGTGAACGCGGCCAGCGCGTCCGGCCCGAGCTCGCGACCGAGCCCGGACTGCTTGACCCCGCCGAACGGGGTCCAGTAGCGCACCGACGAGTGCGAGTTGATCGACAGCGTGCCGGTCTCGACCGCGCGCGCCACCCGCAGGGCCCGGCCGAGGTTCTCGGTCCAGATCGAGCCGGACAGGCCGTAGACGGTGTCGTTGGCGATCCGGATCGCGTCCGCCTCGTCCTCGAACGGCACCACCGCGACCACCGGGCCGAACACTTCCTCGACGAAGGCCGGCGCGGTGCGCGAGACCGGGGCCAGCACAGTCGGCGGATACCAGAAGCCGGCCCCGTCCGGTGCGTGACCGCGGATCGCCACCGGCGCGCTGTCCGGGACGTAGGAGGCCACCTTGGTGCGGTGCTCGGCCGAGATCAGCGGGCCCATCTCGGTGCCCGGATCGGCCGGATCGCCGACCCGCAGCCCAGTCACCGCCGGCTCGAGCAGAGCCAGGAACCGGTCGTACACCGACCGCTCGACCAGGATCCGGGACCGGGCGCAGCAGTCCTGGCCGGCGTTGTCGAACACCGCGGAGGGTGCGGTGGCCGCTGCCCGTTCCAGGTCCGCGTCGGCGAACACGATGTTGGCGCTCTTCCCACCCAGCTCCAGGGTGAGCCGTTTGATCTGGTCCGCGCAGCCGGCCATGATCTGCCGGCCCACCTCGGTCGATCCGGTGAAGACGAGCTTGCGCACCGCGGGATGGGTGACGAACCGATGCCCGACCACGCTGCCCTTGCCCGGGACCACCCGCAGCACGCCGTCCGGAAGCCCGGCCTCGATGGCCAGCTCGGCAAGCCGCAGCGCGGACAGCGGAGTCAGCTCGGCCGGCTTGACCAGCACTGTGTTCCCGGCCGCCAAGGCCGGCGCGATCCCCCACATCGCGATCATCATCGGAAAGTTCCACGGCACGATGACCCCGACCACGCCCAGCGGCTCCTGGAAGGTCAGGTCCACCCCGCCGGCGACCGGGATCTGCCGGCCGAGCAGCCGCTCCGGCCCGCCGGCGAAGTAGTCGAGCACGTCGCGGACGTTGCCGGCTTCCCACCGGGCCGCGGTGATGGTGTGCCCGGCACCGCTGACCTCGAGCCCGGCCAGCCGATCCCGGTCGGCGTCCACCGCGGCCGCGAACCGGCGCAGCAGCCGGGCCCGGTCCCCCGGTGCCAGCTCGCGCCACCGCTCCCCGGCGGCTACCGACCGCTCGATCGCCGCGTCGGTCTCGGCCACCGAGCTGGCCGGCACGGTAGCGACCACGGCCTCGGTCGCCGGGTTGCGGATCTCGGTCACGGTCATAGCCGCTCGAACCCGCGGACCAGCTCCCAGTCGGTCACCGCGGCGTCGAACGCGGCCAGCTCGACCTGCGCCATGTTCGCGTAGTGCTCCACCACCTCGGCGCCAAACACGCTGCGGGCCAGCTCGCTGCCGGCCCAGAGCTCCGCGGCGTGCCGCAGGGTGTGCGGGACCATCGCCGAGTCACTGTCGTAGGCGTTGCCGGTCCAGGCCGGCTCGAGGGTCAGCTCGTTATCGATCCCGTACAGCCCGGCCGCGATCAGGCCGGCGACCGCCAGATACGGGTTGACGTCTCCACCCGGCACCCGGTTCTCCAGCCGAAGCGACGGGCCGTGCCCGACCGTGCGCAGCGCACAGGTGCGGTTGTCCCAGCCCCAGCGGACCGCGGTCGGTGCGAAGCTGCCAGGCACGAACCGCTTGTAGGAGTTGATGTTCGGCGCGTAGAGCAGCGTGAACTCGCGCAGCGCGGCCAGCTGCCCGGCCACGAACTGCTCGCCCAGCTTGGACATTCCGTGCCCGTGCTCGTCCGCCAGCACCGGGGTGCCGTCGGAGTCGCGGAACGAGATGTGCACGTGGCAGGAGTTGCCCTCGCGCTGGTTCACCTTGGCCATGAAGGTCAGGCTCATCCCGGCCGCGGCGGCGATCTCCTTGGCACCGTTTTTGTAGATCGTGTGGTTGTCGCAGGTGGTCAGCGCGTCCGCGTAGCGGAACGCGATCTCGTGCTGGCCGAAGTTGCACTCGCCCTTGGCCGATTCCACGTACATCCCGGCGCCGGCCATGCCGGCCCTGATCGCGCGCAGCAGCGGTTCCACTCGCGTGGTGCCCAGGATCGAGTAGTCGACGTTGTACTGGTTCGCCGGGCGCAGCTCCCGGTACCCGTGCCCGAACGCTTCCTCGTACGAGTCGGTGTACACGATGAACTCGAGCTCGGTGCCCACCATGGCGACCAGTCCACGTTCGGCGAGCCGGTCCACTTGGCGCCGCAGCACTTGCCGCGGCGCCGCTACTACCGGCGCGCCGTCCTCCCACTGCACATCGCACAGGACCAATGCCGTCCCCTCCAACCACGGCACTCGCCTCAGTGTCGAGAAGTCGGGGGCCAGCACGAAGTCGCCGTAGCCGCGTTCCCACGACGACATCGCGTAGCCCCCGACCGTACTCATCTCCACGTCCACCGCGAGCAGGTAGTTGCATGCCTCGGCCGAGTTCGGCACGACGTCGTCGAGGAAGTACTCCGCCGACAACCGCTTGCCGGCCAGCCGACCTTGCATGTCGGCCAGCGCGATCACGACCGTGTCGACCTCGCCGGAGTCGGCCAGCTTGGCCAGCTCGTCGAGGCTGAGGTAGCCCTCCCGCCTGCTCGCGGTGTCCGGCATCACACCGACTCCAGCTCCCGCTCGATCGCGGCCAGTTCCTCCGCGGAGCCTTGCACCCGCGGGCCCTTGAACCACTTACGCGCCGAGACCAGCCACCAGATGCCGGCGAAGCCGAGCACCACGGCAACCGCGACCGGGGCGTAGTTGAACGTGTTCCGGTCCACCGGGTAGTACTGCGGCAGCATGAACAGGATCGTGATGAACCCGACCCAGATCACCGCCGTCGTACCGACCAGCCGGCTCCACCTACCCAAGTGCCACGGACCGCGCCGGAAGTCGTCGCCCTGCCGCAGCCGTAGGTAGGTCGGGATCACATAGGCGATGTAGAGCCCGATCACCGCGATCGAGGTCACCGCGAAGTACGCCGTGGCGTTCCACAGATACGGCACTCCGAGGATGAAGGCGCCCACCGCGGCGAACCAGATCGCGTTCGTAGGCGTCCGGGTCCGCTTGTTGATCCGGTGCCAGAACGCCGAGCCCGGCATCGCACCGTCCCGGGAGAATGCATAGATCATCCGGGAGTTCGCGGTCACCGACGACATCCCGCAGAACAGCTGGGCGACGATCACGATCACCAGCAGGAACGTGGCGCCGTTCTCCCCGAGCGCGTTGAGGAAGATGGCCGCCGGCGGGACGTCGCTGGCCGACTCCGCTGCGTAGTCCTGGATCGCGAACGTCACGGCGACCAGCAAGATGTAGCCGGCGACCAGCGAGACCAGGATCGACATCACGATGCCCCGCGGCCCACTCACCGCGGCGTTGTGGGTCTCCTCGGTCATGTGCGCAGATGCGTCATAGCCGGTGAACGTGTATTGGGCGAGCAGCAGCCCGATCAACGTCACGTAGATCGTGCTCGACCAGCCGGTCTGGTTGACGAACTCGGTGAACACGAAGTTGGCGGACTGGTGGTTGTCCGGCACGAGGGCGAGCACCACCACGATCACGGCAACGCCGACGACGTGCCACCACACGCTGACGTCGTTGAGGAACGCGACCAGCCGAACCCCGAATGTGTTCAAGATGCCGTGGAGGAGCAGCGCCAGCCCGAAGATGAGGATGGTGTGCTCGGGGGTGAGCGAATACCAGCCCTTCAGGTCGGTCAGCGCGTTGATGAAGAAGGCCGAGCCGAACACGATGCCGGCGGTCACGCCGACCTGGCCAAGCAGGTTGAACCAGCCGGTAAACCAGGACCAGGCGCCAGCGTTCTTCTTCGCCAGTTTGGCCGACCAGTAGTACAGCCCGCCTGCGGTCGGGTAGCTGGAGCACACCTCGGCCATGGCAAGCCCGACCAGTGTGGTCATCAGGCCAACGAACAGCCAGCCCCAGGTCATCACCGCCGGACCGCCGGCGTCCATACCGAAGTTGTAGAGGGTTAGGCAGCCGGACAGGATCGAGATGATGGTGAACGAAACCGCGAAGTTCGAGAACCCGCCCATCGAGCGCAGCAGCTCCTGGGCATACCCGAGCTCGTGCAGCCGCTGCTGGTCAGATGGGGCGTCCGAGCGGGCTAACGCACCGTCGCCTAGCGGGGCAGCGGCGCCTTCGTTGACAGCCACGAGTGCCTCCCTAATTGGGATAAGGTAAGTCCATTGAGAGGACGGAGCGGCATGCTGTCAAGAGGTCACGAGACCAAGGCGGTGCCGGCCGAGCAGGGGAGCTCTGCCAAGGAGCCCGGCCCGGCCGAAGAACCCGCTCCCAGCGACGACGCCGACCCTCCAGGCGTGTCGGTGCCGGCCGGCGCCTCGGTTGCCATGACCGACTCGGTGCTACGCCCGGTCCGGTCCGGCAACGCGTTCGAGGAGACCGTCGAGCGGCTGCTGTCCATCATCAAGCTCGGGGTCTACGGGCACGGTGAGCGGCTGCCGGCCGAGCGCGAGCTGGCGACCCGGTTGCGGGTCAGCCGGGTCACGCTGCGGGAGGCGATCCGGACCTTGCAGCAAGCCGGGTACGTCGACGTGCGGCGCGGTCGCAGCGGCGGCTCGTACGTGACCTACCGGCCGAAGAAGCCGGGCAAGCTCAGGCTGCGCCGAATCGCCAAAGATATGGGACGCGATCTGGCCGACACGTTGACCTACCGCCGGGTGCTCGAGGCCGGCGCGGCCGCCACTCTGGCTGAGCGCGGGCTGACCGCGGAACAGCGCAGCTACCTGACCGAGCGGCTACACGAGGTAGAAAACGCGAGCCAGGACGCCTACCGGCGCACCGACACGCTGCTGCACCTGGCCCTCGGCGAGCTGACCGGCTCACCTACGCTTGCCGCAGCGATCGCGGACACCCGAGGCCGGCTCAACGACCTGCTGAACGCGATCCCGATGATCGAGAGCAACTTGCGGCATGCCCACGAGCAGCACCGGGCCATCATCGACGCGATCCTGGCCGGCGATCCCGAGGCCGCTCGCCGGGCCGTGGAGGAGCATCTCGACGGGACGGCCGCGCTGTTGCGCGGATTCCTCGCCTAGTCGTTTGGTCCCCGGATCCCGAACGGCCGCCCGCTCCGGCACCGCGTCCCCGGGACGACGGGGATTCCCGTCACTGTCGGGGATTCCCGTCACCGACGTCGATTCCCGGCTGGCTGGCGCCGCTAG
>JAKEEW010000245.1 GCA_022616375.1 Sporichthyaceae bacterium | reverse complement strand
TGCAGCAGGCCGAGACGGTGCAGATGTTGCTGACTGGTCGGGCCGCCGCGTTGATTGTTGAGATCGTGCCGATCGAAACGAGCGCGGATTTGTGGCCGGGCGATCTGGCGCAGTTGGGTGGGAAGGGTAACTTCACCATGGAGATCGACAGAGCGCTGCTGGCCGGTGGCATCGATGTCGGGGTGCACTGTATGAAGGACGTACCCGGGGACGTGCCGCTTCCGGCCGGGACCGAGTTCGGCGCCTACCTCACCCGCGGCGATGTGCACGATTTGATCGTCACCAGCGACGGGCGGACACTGGACGAGCTCCCGGCGGGAGCCAAGGTAGGCACCTCGTCGGTGCGTCGGCGCGCACAACTCGCGCTGTTCCGCCCCGATCTGATCACCGAGCGAGTTCGCGGGAACGTCACCACCCGGCTGGCCAAGCTGGACAAGGGCGAGTACGACGCGCTGATCCTCGCCCGCGCCGGACTTAAGCGTCTCGCCTTGGAGGATCGGATCACCCAGGTGCTGCCTGTGGATTTCGTCGAGGGTTCGCGGCTGGCGATGGTGCCGGCGATCGGGGCCGGGGTGATCGGCATCCAAGCTCGCTGCGCCGACGCGGCGGTGATGCGGCTGCTGGAGGAGTTCAACGACCCGGCGACCGCGAGGCATGTGTTGGCCGAACGCACGATGCTGCACATGCTGCGTGGGCACTGCAACAGCCCGATCGCCGGACACGCGACGACCACCGCGGACGGGCAGCTGTCGCTGTTCGGGATGGTGTTCAACCGCGACGGCTCAGCCTGGGTACGCTCGCACGCCTGGGGACCGGTCGACGACCCGGCCAGCCTCGGCGACCGGGTCGCCGCCGATCTGTTGCGGCAGGGCGCCCGCCAGCTGATCGCGGCGACCAGCAAGTGAGCGATTCCGTCGCGCCCGGGTACCCGGTTACCGTCCACGGGCTGATCAGCGACCCGGACGGGCGGTGGCTGATCGTTCAGCCGGTCCGCCGCGGGGCCTGGCAGCTACCTGGCGGGATCATCGAGGCCGGTGAGGCGCCGCGGGTGGCGCTGGCCCGCGAGGTCCGCGAGGAGCTGGGTTTGTTCCTGCGACCGGATCGGCTGCTGACGGTGGCCTGGATTCCGGCGAGTCGACCGGACGGTCGGGCGCGGTTCAATCTGCTGTTCGACTTGGGTGAGTTACCAAACGGCCGCAAGGTCCGACTGGGTCCGGAGCTGCGCGAGTGGTGCTGGGCCACCCCTGACCAGTCTGCCCACCTGCTGCACCCACTGATCACCAGACGGCTGCGCGAGATGCGGCAGGTCGCTCCGAGCGCCACTTACATCGAACACGTCGAACAGCGGCCCACTGTCGGCGGCGTCAGGTTTGCTCAAGGGTGACGCACCAGCCCGGGCTCACCCGTAGTTGCGCTGGCCGACGCTAGGGAGGGCCACGTGATCGTTTTTCGTCGACGTAAGCCGACTGCGCCAGCCGAGCCCGATCCCGATGGGGAGATGGAGGAGCTGGTGCCGCACCGCTGGTATCGGCATTCGCAGCAGGCCGCCTCGACCGCGGTGTGGACGATGGCGCGGCGACTGCCCCGACTGATCGGCTATGCGCTTCGGCTGGCGTGGCAGGCCAGCCGAGCCGACACGGTGACGGCGATCGCGCTGAACGTGGTGTCGGGCCTTCTGACGACGTTGGGTTTGCTCGCCACCACGGGCGTAGCCACCGCGTTGTTGGCGGGCGGGCCGACCCCGCAACGGGTGAGGGACGCACTCCCGTCGCTTGCGCTTGTCGCAGCGGCCACGGCAGCGCGGGCCGGACTGGGCTCGGCCGCTGGCTACGCCCAGGCCCGGCTCACCCCGCAGGTCACCGCCCTAGTAGACCGGCGACTGCTACAGATCACCACGTCGGTGGAGTTGGCCGCCTTCGACGACCCCGGGTTCGCAGACGATATGGACCGGGCCCGGATGCGCGGTGCCGCGGCCGGGCCAGCGCTTGTGGACAACCTCATCGACCTCGTCACTGGCTTGGTCGGGCTGGTCGCGGTCGGCGCCACCCTCACCGTGCTGCACCCGGCGCTGGTGCCGCTGCTGCTGGTGGCGGCCGTACCGATCGGCTGGGCGGCGGTGCGCTCGGCCCGGCAGCGGTACCTGAGCATCTACCAGCGGGTCACGCGCAGCCGGCGGATCTGGATCCTGGAGAACCTGATGGCAAACCGGCACACCGCCGCTGAGCTACGCGCGAACACGATGGCCCCATTCCTGCTCGATCGGCACCAGCGCATCGTCGCGGCCGACACCGCGGCCGAACTCGCGCTGATCCGCATCCAGTCCCTGACCCGGCTGGCCGGAGCGGCCGCCGGGGGTGTCGCCGCCTTCGGTGTGTACGTGGCGCTGGGGGTCCTCATTATGCGCGGGTCGATCCCACTGGCCGCCGCCGCCACGGCCGTCCTCGCGCTGCAGCACGGCGGCTCGGCGATGCGCATCGTGGTCATGTCGGCCAACAGCCTCTACGAGGATGGGTTGTACTTCGCCGACTACACCAGCTTCTGCGACCGCGCCACCGGGCGCGGCCCGGCGGGCAATGCGGCCGCGCCGGAGGACTTCACCGAGATCACCCTCGACGGTGTCAGCCTCACCTACCCCGAAACCGACCACCCCGCCGTCGACCAGGTCAGCCTCACAATTCGCCGCGGCCAAACCATCGCCCTGGTTGGGGAGAACGGCTCGGGCAAGACCAGCCTGGCAAAGCTCATCGCCGGCCTCTACCGGCCCGATACCGGCACTATCCGCTGGGACGGCGCGGACGTCGCCGACGCCGACCCCGACCAGCTTCGCTCCCACATCGGAGTCATCGCCCAGGACTACTGGCACTGGCCCTTCACCGCCCGCACCAACATCCTGCTGGGCCGTCACATCCGCGACGACGGCGACCCACCCATTCACCACGCCGCCCAACGCGCTGACGCCCACCAGATGATCCTCGACCTGCCCCGCGGTTACCACACGATCCTGGACAGGCAGTTCGCCGGCGGGCAGGAACTCTCCGGCGGCCAGTGGCAGCGCCTGACCGCCGCCCGCGGGTTCTATCGCGACCCCAAACTACTCATCTGTGACGAACCATCCGCGGCCTTGGACGCCCGCGCCGAACACGCCATCTGCGCCAATACTTCCCCAAGGGCAGCGACATCACCGACGACACCACCTACCTCAACCTCGTCGCCGCCGAACTCAACGGCCGACCACGGCGTATCCTCGG